>WQYJ01000001.1 GCA_009781325.1 Propionibacteriaceae bacterium
CCTCTTTCCTGCGGTGGGTTTTGTCACATTTTCTTGACCGAACCCACCGCCAGGGTGAGGATCGAACTGGGCAACCACCCCAGCCATCAGGCGTGATCCTCATTCCAGCGGTGGATTCTGTCAAAAAAACACGACAAAACCCACCGCAAGAGAGAGGATGAGAACAAAACCCACCGCAAGAGAGAGGATGAGAACAAAACCCACCGCAGTGGGGAGGATTGGGGCAAAACCCACCGCAGTGGGGAGGATTGGGGCAAAACCCACCGCAGTGGAGAGGATTGGAGCAGAACCCACCGCAGTGGAGAGGATTGGAGCAGAACCCACCGCAGTGGGAAGGATGCGGGTGCCACTCAAGCTATTACAGGAGTTTCGACGGAAATGGTACGCTAGGCATCGGCTGAAAGGGACATCATGGCTAAAGTAAAGCGTTCTGAAGTTGCTGCACAAGAGCAGGATGAGGTGAGTGAATCCACCACCACCGCTGAACCTGAAACATCGACGAAGACTTCTCGGGAACCTCGGGAACCTCGCGATGCTCGGGATCAGACAATTCGCACTTTACAGATTCTTGCGGTCATTCTTGGCGTGACAACGATCCTCTTGGCGGTCACGGTGATGGTGCTGCTGCTTCGGGGAACACCTACCGACCCAGCCACTCCGACGGAAACTCCTCCGACGGCTGCACCGGTCTTTTCAACGACCTACATCCCGGTGACGGCGAATCCGAAACCCAATGCTATTGTCGTGGAACTCCACGATGACTACCAGTGCCCCTGGTGCGCTCGCGCCGAGTTGATCTTCGGCGACGCTCTGTGGGAACTCGCCCAATCCGGTGACATTGATCTGCGCATCCAAGTCCGCACCCTTGTCGGTGATCAAATCATCCACAATGATTCATCACGGCGGGCCTCCCTCGGTGCTATCTGCGCTGACAAAGCAGGCTTCTTCTGGGGCTACCATTCAGCCCTCTTCGCCAATCAGCCACAGGAAGGCGTTGGATTCACCGATGATCAGTTGCGTGTAGATTTCCCCGCCCAAGCAGGCATCACCGGCAAGGCGCTGCAGGAATTCCAGACCTGCTACGACACCCAGGCTGAAGCCAATCGGGTAGAGGCGATGGAGAATGAGGGTCAGTCGATGGGGATCCATGGCACGCCAGCCTTCATGGTGAACGGAATCAAGGTGAACTTCAATCTGCAGCCGGACTCAGCAGTGATCCAGCCAATCACGGCTGAGGATCTCCTGATAGGTCTTCAAGAACTAGGAATCTAAGGCAAACGCCAGGGTTTCACCCACTGGTGCATGGATAGCCAAGGTTGCCTTATTGTCTGCCGGAGTCCGATCCTTGTTGATAACAACGAGGTTCTTCCCTCGAAACTCGTGGACAAGACCCGCAGCGGGATAGACAACCAGAGAGGTCCCGCTCACAATCAGAGTGTCTGCTTGCTGAAGTTCAGCAATTGAGCGTTCAATCACCTCAGGATCCAGCCCCTCTTCGTACAAAACCACATCAGGGCGTACGATCTCGCCGCACTGTTCACAGGTGGGAATACCCTCACTGGCAAGCACATAGTCCATGGTGTAACGCGCAAAACAACCCAGGCAATAGTTTTTATGAGCACTGCCGTGAAGCTCCAACACATTATTCGACCCTGCTTGTTGGTGGAGTCCATCAATGTTTTGAGTGATCACTGCGCGCAGTTTGCCTTGGTCTTCCAACGCTGCCAAGGCCCGGTGAGCAGGATTAGGTTCAGCGTGAGGGTAGAGCAGATGGGCTTTGTAGTAGTCGAAGAACTCCGCTGGATGTGTGGCAAAGAAGGTATACCCCAGTACGACTTCAGGCGGAAACACCATGCCAGTTTCTTGGTTGAACAACCCCTGTGCTGAGCGGAAATCGGGGATTCCTGATTCGGTCGACACTCCTGCCCCGCCGAAGAAAACAATACGCTGACTTTGGTCGATGATGGTGCGTAGTTGCGTCTGCGTCATTCCTGCCCCAGTTCTGCAGCGGTTTTGTCTTGGGCGGAACGACTGCGTACGTACGCCAACTCCCAGCGGCGAATTTCATCGAAGAAGCGGGCGCGGATCTCTGGCTTGGACAGCGAAACGTCGTGGAGTGCTCCGCTCAATCGTACTAAGGTTGTGTGCCAGCCTAAGAGATGAACTCGGGCTGCGATGCGGTCGACATCCAAGGCTAGGTCTGTGGATGTGCACTCTTCACCCCATTGTTTGGGGTCTGAAGATCTGGCAGATGTCAGAACCAGGACGGGACAGTCGATGCGCAGACCTGCTGCCACCCGATCATGACCATTGAGGATGGCTTTGATCCATCCGGGGCGAGATGGCTGGGACTCTATTCTCTTCAAAGACAGGTCGTAGTCCCATTCCCCGTGGTATTTGACGTGGAGGGAGCGCCCATACAAGTCACTGTCACTGGAGGGGAACTTCCATGTCGGCGAGGTCATCGATAAACCGCGGACCACCGGCGGGGTGAGTGCCCTGAAAAAGGCGGAGCCTTGCATATCGATCCAGGGTGCGTTGAGGATGACCCCAACGAAGGTCTTGGGCCTCTCGGATGCATAGAGACTCGCTGTTAACCCGCCTGTTGAATGGCCGGACAAGACGACATAATTGTGGTCGGCACGGATGACCTCCATGCAGGCGTCCAACTCCTCGAAATAGTCGCGGATATCCTCCACATACCCCGGCAATTCCCCATCGCGGAGGCTACGCCCGTACCGATGAAGATCCACCGCATAGAAGTCATAGCCCAGGTCCTCGAAGAACTGGGCCACATGGGTCTGAAAGAAGTACTCATTCCAGCCATGGATATGCAGGACTGCCCGGCGGTGACGAGGTGGATGATGGCGGATAAGTGTGGAGACCAAACAACCTGTCCCCTCTTCAGCGAGCTGAGGCTGATCAGCGAGGGTATAGGTCAGAGTCTCATAGCCGTCCAGCAAGCGATCAGGAGCCCATTGGGTGGTCCATGTGGATTCCAAGGGTTGGTGGACAGGAGCATCGTCGAGATCCATCTCAGGTTGGTGAGACAGCGCAAAGCGCCATTTCGAGATCATGGATGCGAGTCCGGATCGAGATGGTGTAGGTTCCATTGCCCCACAAGGATCAGGCTAAGCGCCTATTCCTCGCCTACTTCCTCATCCTCATCGAAGGGTTCGTCATCGACACCCTCCTCGTGGGAGAACTCTTCTACTAAATCGGCATATGCGGGAGGAATCTCACCACCCGAGCTTGTGCGCAACTCCTCTTCAAGAGATGCGAAATCGGTCGAATATGACCGATACTTTAATTCCCGAGCGACTTTTGTCTGCTTTGCCTTCTGACGGCCGCGCCCCATAGGGTCAGCCTCCTTCACTCGCGGCAACCCCGCGCTACTAATTGAGAGTGTTCATTCGTAGTCACTAGACTACCTGCTCAGTACGGCTTGGTCCAAGCCGACACACATGCGGCCATCTAGGAAGCCACGGCTTAAGGATGAATCCCGGATAAGACAGCTCCAGGCTCCCCAGAATTCCTGGTGGTGACGACTCCGCCGTCCCAGGCTGCGATCCCCTGTGAGTTCAGCAGAGCCAACCCAGGTTCAATGGAGGATTCAGGGCAGATAATCACCATGCCGACCCCCATGTTCAGGGTCTCTTCGATATCCGGCTGGCTGATTCCGCCTACATCGGCGACGAAGGAGAATACCGGCGCTGGAGTCCAGGTTGCACGATCGATCCGGGCAACCAGATTCTCGGGGATAACCCTGCCAAGATTATTCGCCAACCCACCGCCTGTGATGTGGCTCATGGCATGAACCTCGACAGTACGGATGAGATCCAGGCAATGTTTGGCATAGACCATGGTGGGTGTCAGGAGTTCTTCCCCAAGAGTACGTCCAAAGTCCTCAATATGGGCTTCCAGAGGTATCTTCGCTTTCTCCAACAGCACGTGACGTACCAAAGAGTAGCCGTTGGAGTGCAACCCTGAGGAGGCTAGACATAACAGCCGATCCCCTGCGCGTACTCGATGCGACCCCAGTATCTCATCGCTCTCAACGACACCTGTTGTTGCTCCGGCAACGTCGTACTCATCCTCGCCAAGTAAGCCTGGATGCTCCGCGGTTTCACCGCCCAGCAGAGCCGCCCCCGCTTGCACGCAGCCCGCCGCGATCCCCGAAACGATGGAAGCGATCCTTTCAGGTTTGACCTTTCCGCAGGCAATGTAATCGGTGACAAAGAGAGGTTCGGCTCCTACGACAACCAGATCATCGACCAGCATCCCTACCAGATCGAAACCGATAGTGTCATGGATATCCATCGCAGATGCAATAGCGACCTTGGTGCCCACTCCATCGGTTGAGGTTGCCAGGATGGGCTGGCGATAGGTCTTCAAGGCCGAGGCATCAAATAGCCCGGCGAAGCCTCCCAAACCGCCGACGACCTCTGGGCGCTTGGTCGCTGCGACATGAGCTTTCATTAACTCCACAGCGCGCTCGCCGGCCTGGATATCTACTCCAACTTGGGCATAGGCAGACTGACTCATTGATGATCTCCTTAAGATTGCTGGATACGCTCAGCGCTGGCAAGACCCATGCAGTTGGCGCCGAGGCAAAGCTTATGGGCATCGTTGGGCGGCACAGGTACGACGTAGTTCCCATCGAAGCAGGCGCAGCACAGCCGCGGCTTTTCCACGTGTGTGGCAGCAATCAGGGAGTCCAAGGATACATATCCCAAAGAATCAGCCCCAATGAACTCACAAATCTGGGCAACATCCATGTGCCGCGAGATCAACTCATTCGGATCGGCGAAGTCGATGCCGTAGAAGCAGGGCCACATCACTGGCGGAGATGAGATACGGACATGGACCTCAGCAGCACCGGCTTGGCGCAGCATGGATACCACTTGGGCGAAGGTGTTTCCGCGCACGATGGAGTCATCGACGACAACAAGTCTCTTCCCGGCTACCACGTGTTTGAGCGGGTTGAGCTTCAGGCGGATCCCCAATTGGCGAAGAGTCTGAGAGGGCTGGATGAATGTACGCCCCACATAGGCATTCTTCAGCAAACCCTGACCGTAGGGTATTCCGGATCCAGCGGCGTACCCGATGGCTGCTGGTGTACCGGAGTCCGGAACTGGGATCACCAGATCGGCAATGGCTGGCTCTTCCTCGGCAAGGAGTTTTCCGATCTTGACCCGGACATTGTGGATGATTCGTCCGTTCAGCATGGAGTCGGGGCGGGCGACATAGACGTACTCAAAGAGGCATTCTCTTCTGTCGGCTTCCGCAAATCGAACGGAGCGTACTCCGCGCTGGTCGATCGTCAGGAACTCCCCTGGTTCGACTTCGCGGAGAAATTGAGCACCGATGATATCCAGGGCAGCAGATTCGGAGGCAACAACCCACCCGGAAGCGAGTCTGCCGATACACAGCGGCCGCATCCCATGTCTGTCCCGGGCGGCATAGAGACGATCCTTAGTCAAAAGCACAAGGGAAAAGGCGCCTTCGATTCGAGGAAGTACTGCCAGCGCAGCCTGGTCGCACGGTCCCTCCTGGCTGGCAAGCAAGCCTGCCAGGATGACTGTGTCTGAACTGGAATCCATCCGCGTCTTATCCGGTACAGTTTGGCCAGGTTTTTCAGACTCCAGCCATGCCTGAAGTTGGGCAATATTGGTGATATTCCCGTTGTGGGCTAAGGCGATGTCGCCGTAGTTCGTTGCACAGAAGGTCGGCTGGGCATTCTCCCATTCGAGGGAACCAGCCGTGGAATAGCGGGTATGTCCGATGGCGATCGACCCCTGCAGGGTTTGAAGTGTGGTCTCATTGAAGACCTGGGATACCAGGCCAATGTCCTTGAATACTGTGATTCGCTCGCCATTCGCGACTGCCATGCCAGCAGACTCTTGGCCGCGGTGCTGGAGAGCGAATAAGCCGAAATAGGTGAGTTTAGAGACTTCTTCATCTGGAGCCCAGACCCCGAAAACTCCGCATTCTTCTTTGGGTTGGTCGTCGCACAGGGATTCGAAATTCACAGCACTACTTTACCGATCAGAAACAATGGTTCGCGACTTCATCCACCATTGATGTGCTCGGCGAGTCCGGTGAGGAAGCAGACCTGAGCATTAACGGTACGTACGAGGTCTGACAAGCTGACGGATTCGTTCTCAGCGTGCATCCGAGAATCAGGATCAGCGATGCCTGTCACGAGGAATTCTGCATCGGGGAAGGCTTCATGGAGTTCGCCCACGAGAGGAATCGCCCCGCCCTGACCGATCAGCACAGGTGGAATACCAAAGGCTTCGGTGTAGGCCTTGAGTCCGGCTTGAACCAGCGGCCCATCAATACCCACCTGACCTGGATTACCGAGGTTGCCTCGAATCACTCGTACGTGAGCGCCCCATCCGATGTGAGACTCACAGTGAGCTTCTAAAGCATCGAGAGCCGCAGAGGCTTCCATGCCAGGCGGTACCCGCATGCTTACACGTGCCCGAGCTGATGGCAAAAGAGTATTGGACGATTCTGCGATGGAAACGGTGTCCATACCAATGATGCACAGGGCCGGCTTTGCCCAGAGCCGGTCAGCCAGTGAGCCAGAACCCATATTATGAACCCCATCCAGCATTCCTGCGGATTCACGGAGGTCTTCTTCGCGGAAGTCAACATCAAAGTGAGTGGAGACCTCCAACCCCTCAATAGCAACATCGCCCTGGTCAGTATGCATGGTGGCTAGGAGTCGACACAGGACAGTGAGGGCATCGGGGGCTACTCCTCCGAATTGCCCGGAGTGTACGCCGTGGTCCAGGGTCGATACTTCGATAATGGCATCACAGACTCCTCGCAGTGTCGTGGTGAAGGCAGGTATTCCGACATCCCAGTTGCCCGAGTCCAGAATGACGAAGGCATCAGCGCGAAGGAGTTCTCTATGGTCGCGGATGAAGTCCAGGATGTGAGGTGAACCAACTTCTTCTTCGCCTTCGATGAAGATCGTCACCCCGACCGGTGGTTTTCCGTTGAAGGCACGCAGGGTCGCTAGGTGGACAGCTATTCCGCCCTTGTCGTCGGCAGAGCCTCGTCCGAACAACCGATCACCGACCTGGGTCAGTTCCAGCGGCGGATGGTCCCAGGTGTCCGGATTACCGATGGGCTGAACGTCATGGTGGGAATAGAAGCAGATCCTCGGAGCACCCTCAGGTGCCGGGAACCGACCAACAACCGCCGGATCGCAGGGACCTTCAATGATGCGTACATCCGGGCAGCCAACGTCGATAAGCATCGCTGCGATGAGTTCGGCCGAGGTCTTCAGGTCAGGCGCATGGGCGGGTATCGCACCGACCGAGGGAATGGGTACGAGACGGGCTAGGTCGGTCATCACTTGTTCTTGAATACTCACAGGCCCCAGCCTACGCACCCGGTCAAGAAAAAGCGATGGTGGCGGCTTGGGGAACCGCCACCATCCGGGGTGGAATAATCCGATTTTCATCGGACGAACCGAAGCAACGGGGAAAGCTTCAGCTCTAAAACGCTCGATTATTGTGGGTCTACCGCCACGCCCCATGCAGAACCCTTAACTATCACAAGGCTATCAGCTTTGTAACCATTGTACAAGCCTTTTTAATCCATTTTCTGGAGTTTCATCCACTGGGAATTCTGAAAGCGGGATAGGCGGTATCTCGGACAATTATTGATTCAAATTAATTGGCTTCTCCGACCTAAAAAAGCGCGTCCAGGAGGCCTCCAAGAACCCCTCCAGAGGTCTTCTTTGCTTTCGAAGCTTGGGTGTTGCTCCCCAAGGCGCCACCGAGAAGACCACCCAGTAATGACCCGAGATCACCTGAGTTAGACGACTTCTTCGACGAGGATGAGGACCCACCGAGGATGCCATCAACCACAGCTCCCACAACATCACTCGATGTCGAAGACGTACCGCCTCCGCCCATCAGGCCTCCCACAATGGAAGTCACGACATCGGAGGAACCCTGACCAGAGGACTTCTTCGAAGATGACCCCACTACTGTGTCGGCAATGTAAGCAATGACAACAGGGGCTAGAATCGGCAGCAGTTTCTGGAGCAAAGACTTGTCCGTCCCTGTCTTCTTCGCTAGTGCGGTCGCCGTCTTAGCGGGTGTGGCGCCCAGGGCATGCTGGACGATCTTCGCCCCATCTTTTGTATCAATGTCGGACAGTTGCACGCCCTTGGCAGCAAAGGACTTTCCCGATCCGCGGTGCTGAACCAAGGCGGATGCCAAAGCCTTTTCCCCCGAGGAGTTTTGTGCATTCGCTGTCATCCCACCCAACAAAGAAGTGATCACCTGAGCGGATGCAGTTTTCGCCTCTTTTTGTGAGACCCCAAGCTGCTTAGCAAGGTCGGCCATAGGGAGTTGACGCAGGATGTCAGTAGTCGCAGTCATGATTGTCCTTTCCGACCGACACCCACATGCCAGTCAAGGTAATCAGTCTGCATCAGGTCATCTATTTTCCGCAAGACATCCCTGGTGAGGATTGTAGACTCTTGGTATGCGAATTCTTTTGACTGGCGGTGCTGGTTATGTCGGAACTCACACAGCTCTTGGACTGGATGCTGCCGGTCATGATGTGATCATCCTCGACGATCTGTCTAATTCATGCGCAGCCGCAGTATCTCGCGTGGAGTCGATTATCGGTAAGCCAGTCAGTTTCTATCACGGTGACTGCCGCGACACCGATTTGGTCCGCAGTGTCTTCGTACACGAGAACCCGGATGCTGTGATTCACCTTGCTGGTCTGAAGGCTGTCGGCGAATCGGTAGCTCAACCTCTGCGCTATTACGACGTCAACATCAACGCAACCTTGTCTCTTCTTACCGTCATGGGTGAGGCCGACGTACACAAGTTGATCTTCAGTTCCTCAGCAACTGTCTACGGTGAACCGGAGGCTTTGCCGCTCACTGAGGAGAATCGGGTAGGTGTGGGGATCTCCAATCCCTATGGCTGGACCAAGTTCATGATTGAACGGATTCTGATGGACCTGGCAGACACCGATCCCGCCTGGCAGATCTGTCTTCTGCGCTACTTCAATCCTGTGGGAGCCCATGAGTCAGGCCTCATCGGTGAGGACCCCCAAGGCATCCCCAATAATCTCATGCCTTTTGTGGCTCAGGCTGCTGCTGGGCGGCGAGCCAAGGTTCTCGTCTTCGGTAATGACTACGACACAGTCGATGGTACGGGAGAACGTGACTACATCCATGTGATGGATCTTGGGCGCGGCCACGTCCAAGCTGTGGATCACCTCACCCCGGGAGTCTCGGTTTACAATCTCGGCACAGGCCAGCCAACATCCGTGCTGGAGGTTATCAGGGCTTTCGAGCAGGTATGTGGCACAACGATTCCATTCGAGATCACTAGTCGCCGACCCGGTGATGTCGCAGTCTCCTACTGTTCTCCAGCCAAGGCTGAACAGGAACTCGGGTGGATAGCGGAACGAACCATCCTCGACGCATGCAAAGATTCATGGAAGTGGCAGTCGATGAACCCCGATGGTTATCCGCGCTGAGCTAGTCGCAGTCTGATTCTCGTTGAATCGTCGGGGGGGCTCCCATATTCGGATCAGTTTTTGTCCCACCGTTTGTTGCCTCCTCGGTTGGGACCGGCGCCGGCGGACCATAGAGGGGCCCTGTCTCCAAAGTAGGAACATTCTCCTCTTGGGGAAGCGGCTGATCATTCCTGATAGCCTCCCAGATGGGTTCTGCCTTGTATTCCAGGACAACCACATGGGCCCGGTCTCCGGCATCACCGATGGGCACCATGATGTAGGTCACTTGGCGCATATCAAGGTTTTTCAGTGAGTACGCAAAACCAGCAATCTCAGATAAGCTCCCCAGATCAGTCGTTACCGACTCGATGGCTGCACCCACCAAGTTGTAAAGCTTGCGGAAGTCTGTCACGTAATTCATCTGATAAATCTTCATCAGAATCGCATCGAAAAGCCTTTGCTGCCGGTAGATGCGATGGAGATCCGATCCATCTCCGAGCCCAGGACCCTTTCTGGCTCTGGCGACATTAATCGCCTGTTTCCCATCAAGATGGACCACACCAGCGGGAAGGTTCAGCCCACCAGCAGCCCACGAACTCATCGGACACAGCAGTGTCACATCAACACCATCAATGGCATCAACCACACCAACAAAGCCCGAGAAATCTACAACAACAAACCTGTCGATTCGCACCCCAGACATTTCTTCGACAGCTCGGATGGCGCACGCTGCTCCCATTTCGATGCTGCCGCCAGAATAGACTCCATAGGCAAAGGCTGCATTGAAGCCCATATGACTCCAACCCGCTTCGGGAATCACGTCCCCATCTTCATCGACACAGTCCGGTATGGTGATCCAAATATCGCGCGGAATCGAAATAACATCGACCCTATCCCTATCGGCGGAGACATGGGCGATGAAGGTCGTATCTGAACGCGCTCCGCCTACACCGTCACCAACGTAGTCATCGTTCTCGCCTTCTCTGGAGTCTGTGCCCATCACGAGGATGTTCATCGGACGTCCGGCGTAAGGATCGCCTGGATACTTCACTGTTGCGCTTGCTGTCGGCGCATCAGGGCGATCCGTTCCCAAGGCATCGTCGATGTTTGAGGTGTTCAGGCGAGAACTCAAATCGACCCAGGCATAGGCCAAACCACCACCGGCTATGACAAAGACAGCCAAGACTGAGATCATCGCAGCCTTGATTCCTCGGTTCTTCTTTTTCCCTGGTTCCCGCTTGCCTGTGGATCTGGTGTTGCGCTGCGGCGGCTCGGAATCATCATTGGAATCTGCGAATGGGTCATCATCGTAATAAGGATCTTCATCCGAGGAGACATAGAGGTCTTCGAATCCGTTGGAAATGATCGGCGCCCCAGTGTCGTACCTGTTCTCGTCGTACCTATTCTCGCGATAGTCCTGATAGTCATCCACATCCTCGTGGAAGGAATGGGTCGCACGAGGTTCTTGCGGGAAAGATTGTGGCGTGGAGGCAGGGTTGTCGTGGTTTCTGATGATGGAACGGGAGGTCCACACCGGTGGTTCTGCTGGTGTTTCGGGCCAGAGTTCCCCTGAATGATCGATGCCGAGGTCATCAGTAAACAGCCGATCCCAGGAACTCATGTCGAGCGGCGGAGGCAATGGCGGAAAATGGGATTCCCTCGCTGGGGGCTGCGGCGCTGCCCTATCTGAATAAGAATCCTCTCGAAAACGATGAGTTGGCGGTGGTGTGACCGGTGCAGGCGGCGGGGTCATGGGCCGCGGCGGAGCCACGGGCGGCACAGATGCAGTCGGACGAGGCTCAGTGACAGGCGTACTGGGTGTAAACGGCGGAAGAGAGCCATAGTGCGGCATCGGATCCGGGCGAGCAGGCGGGGTCACTGGAGGTATCGAAATCGGCGGCGGGGTTGGCACTGTTGATGAGAACATTCTCGGAGGAGCCGGAGGGACCGCCGGAGCAGGAGGTGGGGAGTAGTCATAGGACGGGGTCGAACGAACCGGAGGAGCCGGTGGGGTTGAACGGGGCGGCGGAGCCTGCTCTTCAACGTCGAAGTCGTCTCGAAAAAGACTATGGTAAAAGGCTTTTCGATCATCCTGGGCGGGACTGCTGTCACTGGAATTCCCCGTGAATTCTGAGTCTCCATCAGACCCGAAATAGGACGCCCAAGAAGGGAGACGGTCATCTGGCATAGATTTAATTTTACCGTGTCCTAGGGCTTAGACCAAGAATTGGTGAAACGCCCCATTACTGCCGCAGTCTCGACGGGGAGCGAGAGTACCTCTGTTCGCGTCTCTGAGCCCGCATTCTCCGAAGTCTCTTGACTAAAAGCGGATCTGCGGCAAGAGCCTCTTGACGATCAATGAGCGCATTCAGAATCTGATAGTACGAAGGCCCTGATAATTCAAAACTTTCCCTGATAGCCTGTTCTTTTGCCATGGGCAGCTTCCACCACTGACGCTCGAATTCGAGAATCCTCAATTCAATGTCTGTCAGGTGCGGTAGCCCGGATCCCTCTTGGCTCATGAGGCCAGCGTAGCAAGAGCACAATCCTCGCAGCCGATCATTTGTCGGCGTGGCAGACTCTCGCATCAATCCCGGTGGGTCGGATAGACTCTTGCTAGAGTGAGATTCATCAATGCGAGGTCAAGTAGACCAATGATAGAAGGACGACATGGAGCTACTCAAAGGAACCATACGCGATTATGCGTGGGGCTCTCTCACAGCTATCCCCGAGCTTTTGGGAAGCGATCCAACCGGAGAACCACAAGCAGAGTATTGGCTGGGAGCCCACCATCTCGCACCTGCCACCATTGATGGAGTGGGTCTTGACAAGGTTCTTCATGATCATCCTGAGTGGGTAGGTGATCGTACGCACCGCGCTTTCGGAGACAGCTATCCCGTACTGATGAAGATTCTTGCAGCCGAGCATCCGCTGTCCCTGCAGGCTCATCCGAATAGAGAGCAGGCGCAGGAGGGTTTCGCCCAGGAGTCCAAGGCGAAGATCCCCATTGACGCTCCCCAGCGCATCTACCGCGATGATTGGCCGAAGCCGGAACTGCTGGTTGCTCTCACCGATTTTGATGGTCTGTGCGGGTTTCGGGAACCCAAGCAAACTGTCGATCTGTTTACCCGTCTCGGTGTCAGCGAGTCCTTTGGAACGGTCATTGGCCCGCTCAGCAAGAGGCGCGGTTCCGCAGCCCTTGCGGAGGTCTTCCTAGACATCCTCAGCCAGGACCAGCCCACCTATGTCAACGATGTCCTCCATTTGGCACCGCGTTTTGCCGAAGAAGATACTGACCTGGGCTTGTTCGCTCGTACGGCTCTGGAGCTGAACCGCTATTTCCCCCACGACCCATCGATTCTGGCAGCTCTGCTGCTGAACCGCATCCACCTGACTCCTGGCCAGGGGCTCTACCTTCCCACCCGTACGCTGCACTCCTATCTCGGTGGTGTCGGCATTGAAGTGATGGCGTGTTCAGACAACGTACTTCGCGGCGGTCTGACATCCAAGCACATCAACGTTGACGAGTTGATCAAGGTTGTGGACTTCGTACCCTGTGAGATTTCACCGGTGGAGACTCAAGATGACGGCGGATTTGTCCGCTATGTCACCCCGACTCCTGAATTCGCAGTGTGGCGCGGTGATCTATCGAGTGCTCCCCTGGCTGTCCCCCATGCGGATTCCTGCCGAATCGCACTTGTGGTCGATGGTGAGGCGCAGTTGCGTCACGATGATAATTCCATCGAGTTGAACGCCGGTGAAGCCGTGCTGATCCCCTTCGGCGAGGACGTCACTGCCTCTGGTTCAGCAACCATCTTCATCTCTGCCCCCGGAGTCTAAGATCGAGTTTCGGGTTAGCCCGAATCCACCGACTTCTTCATGAAGGCAACTCCTCCATCGCTGGAGAATCCCATAGCGACATTGATGGCCAACATGGGGCTGTTTTGCTCGGCGTTGTAGGTAAAGACCCGTTCGGTATCGGGACGAAGTCTTATCATCGCTGCAAGATTGGTCAACTTCATCCACATCCCTAGCCGGTGGCCTCGGTGGGCTCGCAGGACAATTGTCGTCCATTGCTCAACCGCTCGACAGGTAGCCTCGTTAGGCCACCTCAACTCTGTACAACCCACCAACTCCCCTGTGGCACAATCTTCAGCGACCGTGATCAGGTAAGAATTGTCCTTATCCTTGAGATCCTGCAACTGGCGTCTCACGATGTCAGGGGTGATCTTTTCTTCCTCCCAGTCGATAGTTCCCATGGGTGCATCAAGGCTGAAGACGGCCATCAGATGGCAGAAGGACTCTAACCATTCTTCCGGAATATCACCGCTCCAGGTGTGGAGACGGTATCCCTGGGTTGATGGCAGCGCTGCGTCCATCAGTTGGCTACTCAGGTCGGGGTCCATGGGGACCGCCAGTACGGATCTGCGCTCAACCAGAGCGATGTCGTACCCTCGATGAATGAGGAACTGTATTCGTGGCGGCGTGCATGGGACGAGTGTCCCGTCTGGGGCTTGAAGGTACGGCGGTCCTTCGTCGGAAGCGGTATATAGTACCCATGCCATCACTAGGTTGCGGCCAGATTGGGCGACGAGATCCTCGCACCACGAGGACAGTAGCGTACCAACGCCCTGCTGGCGCTGATCGGGGGGAACACACACCCATATCTCGGCCTTGTCCTGATTGTCGAGAATCTGCAATGCGACCTTTGCCCACCCCACGACTGCCTGTTCATTGTCATCGGGCCCGCGGAGTGCAAGGACCCAGTGCTTGATGGTCTTTGTCTCGTTGGCGCGGCTGACCATCAGTTCATGGGCGGTTTCAACTTCGTCGGTGTGCTCCATAAGTTCTTTGTACGAGATTGACTCAATCATCTCGATTGCATGGTATTTCCATCCGTGCTCAGGGTCATCCAGGGATGAAATGACGGGAACATCAACGAGGCGAATATCAGAATTCATGTCTTCTCCACATCGCCGATACCAATGACCGGCGGACTAAGAAATTCAGAAAGTTTGATGCCGTATACCCACCGCATGGGGTACAGGAGAAGAAGAGGTTAGTGAGTAATCAGCGAGTTTCTCGATGCGGCTGATGCTTGCGGCAACGCGGGCAGAACTTGGAGATCTCAAGGCGGTCCGGATCGTTACGGCGGTTCTTCTTCGTGATGTAGTTGCGCTCTTTGCACTCTGTGCATGCCAGAGTGATCTTTGGTCGAATGTCGCCCTGTTTCTTCGCCATTTCGTCCTCCTATCCTTAATGCTCATCGGTAGCGGGAGCGGGAATTGAACCCGCGACCTAGCGATTATGAGCCGCTCGCTCTGACCGACTGAGCTATCCCGCCATTGTCTAACCATGATGCCATGGTCAGACAACGAGCCCCCATGCAGAATCGAACTGCAGACCTTCTCCTTACCATGGAGACGCTCTACCGACTGAGCTATAGGGGCAAGCGCATTAACGATACAGGATCAAAGACCCTTCCTTCAACTACACCGCTAAAAACCCAATCCTAGGCATCCCCATCCACCCTTCTGCGGTGGGTTCTGCCCCGATCCTCTACCCTGCGGTGGGTTCTGCCCCGATCCTCTACCTCGCGGTGGGTTCTGTCATGAAAACGCGACAAAACCCACCGCGAGGTAGAGGATGGGGACAAAACCCACCGCAGGGTTGAGGACGGGAAATGGAAAGCCTCCTGAAACATTGGGGTTTCAGGAGGCTTTCACTTGGTGGCGGGTGAAGGATTCGAACCTCCGTAGGCATTCACCGACAGATTTACAGTCTGCTCCCATTGGCCGCTCGGGCAACCCGCCATGGTTGCGGGGTTAACCTTAGCATCTTCGGTTATGGGGTTCAAAAAACCTCTCATTTTGCCTCGATGCTTGTATCACATCACAGACATAGATCTCACTATGTGGACTTCCGACTTGCACGAAGCACCTTTTGAGTGTGAAAGTTTCTTTGGGTCTCTTGTACCAGGGGGTAGGGGATCTGGCGGCATTGGAGCCGTTGAGTTGCACTGGGAGAAAGGATGACCATGGCAGCTCCTGCATTAGTGATGCTTACCCACGGTAGTACTGATCCCAGTGTGGGCGAGGTCAGTCATCACCTGAGATATGGTCTGCAAACCATTCGCCCCACCCTTGAAGTGAATGCTGCGTTCATCGATCATTGCCCTCCCACAGGTCCGCAGGTGGTCAGCCATCTGGTCGGCCGCGGAATTACCGAGGTGGTCTTCGTTCCGCTCCAGTTGTCAGCCGTCACCGACCATGACGTTGCTGTGGACTCAGTGATTGACAAAGTACGCGCCGCCCATCCTTCCATCAAGTTTGCCGTGGCTCGCCCACTGGGACCGGAAGCTTGCCTGCTGCGTCCGCTCGACGAACGACTGCGCTCTGCCTTAGGTACGGCCCACGCCACTGAGATTGACGGACTGATCCTTTCCGCCGAAGGTCCCTCCGATATCCGGGGTCTTGGCATGTTGGCCAGACGTGCACGCCAATGGGGAGCCCACCACCGCCTCCCCTGCCTGTTGGCCACCTCAGATGGGTCCTCCCCCAATGTCGCTTCTGCTATCGAATCTTTGAACTCCCAGGGAAGACGCCACATCGCAGTCGGCTCCTTCTGGCTTGCTCCCGATCAAGACTTCGAGGCCCAAGCTCGCCTCGCCCTGCGCTATGGGGCTATCGCTGTCAGCGCTCCCATCGGTGTTGACGACACCGTACTCGATCTTATTTTGGCGAGGTACGCCTTCGCCGCCATGGACCTGCTCACCGACGACGATCAACTCGGTGAGACCGTTGAAGAGGAAGTCTCAGCTCTCAGCGGGTAACGAAGTCTTCACGGCCTCAATCTGCTCCGCAACATCGAAGCCCCCGACAGGCCATTGAGGATCCATGTCCTGCAGAGTCTCCAACAACAAGGTTGCCACAGCCCAGTTCCTGTACCACTTGTGGTTAGACGGGATGACATACCACGGTGCAGTATCGGTATTGCAGCGATTGAGCACATCCTGATATGCCTCCATGTACTTGTACCACTTACGCCGTACCTTCACATCACCGGGTGAATACTTCCAATGCTTAGATGGATTCTCAAGCCGGGCCAGAAGACGCTCTTGCTGGGTCGCGGGATCAATGTGGAGGAAACACTTGATGATAGTCGTACCCGAGGCAACGAGCCCTTCTTCCCATTCATTGATCGCATCGAATCTGGGCTCCCACACTTGAGGTGGGACTATCTCATCAACACGAACGACCAGGACATCCTCGTACTGGGATCGGTCGAAGATTCCGATCATCCCGCGCCCGGGAAGTGCACGCTCAATCCTCCACAGGAAGTCATGGGCTAGTTCTTCTTCGGTGGGCTGTTTGAAGGCATGGATCTTGACACCTTGGGGGTCTACCAAGCCGAAAACATGGCGAATAATCCCACCCTTACCGGCAGTGTCAATGCCTTGGAGGATGACTAAGACGTTTCGGGTCGGGTTCTCTTTGTTTTCGGCATAGAGGCGCTCCTGCAAGGTATCAAGCTTCGGAGCCATTTTTTCAGTCAGGCGGGCAGCATCATCCTCCCCTTTTCCGGGAAACAGCGGTGTGGCCCTGGGATCACAATCACGGATGTCTACATTGGCTGGAGGCCTAAGCGCGGTACGCAGATTCATGACAAGCCCTTCTCTTGTTATCAAGGATGTACCCATTCTGCCCCAAAACACCCTTGACGGCGTGGTGTCAGCCCATATCTCGGGCAAGATAGCTAGCCTAGGGATGTGAGCACACCCCACCACGTCGGGATTCTACCTCTTCCCTTTGCCGGCGCCGTTCATGATCTCAATGTTTTTCACTGGGACCGCCGCATTTCGGTGAGCGAGCTAGAGCCTCCCACGCACATCGCGCCCTATGCGGCTGCGATCGCTGCAGAGATCCTCGACGGCGACGACGAGGTGGCCTCCGGGCGCCTAATCCTCCTCTACGACCCAGCAGGCAATGACCTCTGGGAGGGCCATTTCAGATGTGTAACCTTTGCACAGTCAGAGGTTACCGACGAGATGATTCATGATCCATTTCTCGCCCAAGTGGGCTGGTCGTGGCTCACCGATGCTCTCCAGTCCTGCGGGGCACGATATGGGTGTGAATCCGGAACGATTACTACCACCTCATCGACTCCTTTTGGGACCAAAGAAGACGAAGATCAGCTTTCTCACATCGAGATCCGTGCTTCGTGGACTCCCGACGATGACGACTCACTCACTCCTCACATCGAGGCTTGGCAAGACCTTCTGAGGCAGATTGCTGGGATTCCATCGGGGGATGAAAGTGTGGTAGCCCTACCTCTTCGATCGGCAGTGGGACCATGACCCAGGATGAGCCCCGTCTATTCGTCGCCCCAGTAGTTGATCTCATTACTACTGATGAGGGGCTTGAAGCCTTAGTGTCGGTCTTAACTGATGACCCTGGGCCCGTGGCGATCGATACTGAACGAGCTTCTGGTTACCGCTATGAACAACGGGCTTATCTCATTCAACTGAAAACCATCGCTGCCGGAACACATCTGATTGATCCTGTGGAGATCTCTGCGTCTGCCTTCGCTGACCTGGATACAGTGCTGAAAGACAAGGAATGGATCCTCCATGCGGCGAACCAAGATCTTCCGTCGTTGAGGATGAGCGGGCTTCATCCGCAGTACCTCTTCGACACTGAGGTATCGGCACGCCTGCTTGGCCGCGAGAAGGTAGGCCTTGGGTTCCTAGTCGAGGATCTCCTGGGAGTCACCTTAGTCAAAGAACACGCCAACTCCGACTGGTCACAGCGCCCGATTCCCGAAGCCTGGCTCTCCTATGCAGCCGGTGATGTCGAGTTCCTCATCCAACTTGCTGACCTGCTGAAAGTAGAACTTGCCCAAGCCGGTAAGACAGCTTGGGCGCAAGAGGAGTTCAGCTACACGCTCACAGCGCCACCTCCAGTACCCAGACCAGAACCATGGCGTTCAACAACCGACATCCACCTGGTCACCAACGTTTACGGAATGGCGGTCGTACGAGCCCTGTGGGAGGTTCGCGAACGGATCGGAAAAGACCTCGACTTAGCACCAGGGCGTATCGTCAACAGCCGAGCCATCACTGCCCTTGCTGCCACAGCAACGAAAAACGACTTCGCCCGTGGACGAAGAATGCTCTCCAGATCCGATTGGGGCTCCAAGATTGCACGCAATCACATCGAGGAATTCTATGATGCTATCGATGAGGTTGAAGACATGGATGACGATGAACTACCCGCAATGAAGGGACCTCGCAGAGGTGTTCCAGCCCCAGGTCTGTGGCCCCGCAAGAATCCCGAGGCTGCTGCTCGCTGGGAGGCCGTACGACCTGCGATGAAGGAGCTTGCTGAAGACCATGGGCTTCCGGTGGAGAATCTCATCTCTCCTCGACCCCTGCAAACAGTGATGTGGGAACCGCAAGGATTTGACCCTGAATCTCTGGATCGCCAGTTCGCGGAGGTCGACGTACGCCCGTGGCAGCGACAACTCATCGTCCCTGTGATCTCTGCACTCTTAGCTGAACTCAACCAGTAGAATCCAAAGCCCCCAGAACTCGGGTGAGAATCTGCGGGCAGGTGAAACCTAAGTCAGCCAAAATCGTTGATCGGGAACCATGATGAATGAACGCTGTGGGAACGGCGTACCGGATCACCTTCGCTGGATTCGACGCATCTGCCAGATTGATCTCCACATGCTGACCAAGTCCGCCGGTATCAATCCCGTCCTCAAGAGTCACCACGAGCTCGCATTCCAAGAGCGAAAGCAACCCTGGAGTCACTGGCAGCGCCCAGACCGGATCCACAACCCTGGTAGGAATCCCCGCCGCTTGCAGTTCCTTACCGACCTCAAGCGCCAGATGAGCCAGCGGGCCATAGCCGACCAGTGCCACACGCGGGTTCTGGTCATCCAGAAGGATGTCTACTGCCTCATGGGTACGAACAGCCTTCAGATCTGGGGGTATCTCACCCTTGGGGAAGCGTACGGCTGTGGGACAGGTTTTTTCTGCAATGGCTTGACGCAGGGTTGCACACAGAGTCGCTTCATCTCGCGGTACGGCGACCCGCATCCCGGGAATATCTGAGAGAATCGTCAGATCCCACACCCCATGATGGGAGGCACCGTCAGGGCCTGTGATTCCAGCTCGGTCCAGGACAAAGGTCACCGGCATTGAGTGCAGACCGACATCCATCAGAACCTGGTCGAATCCCCTGTTGAGGAAAGACGCGTAGACAGCAACAACCGGGTGAAGCCCCGCCATAGCCATCCCTGCTGCACTGACCACTGCATGCTGTTCAGCGATGCCGACATCGAAGACACGATCTGGGTACGCTGCTGTCATGGGCCCTAGTCCCACAGGGTTCACCATGGCGGCGCTAATAGCAACCAGATCTGGGTCTTTCTGGGCTAGGCGGACGATCTCGTGGGAAAACACCGATGTCCATGATGGCCGAGCAGCAGTGTCATCGTCACCGTTGGATTGGTTCTTGGCATCGACGGCATGGAAACGATCCTCATCGTTTTGCAGGGCAGCGGAGCAGCCGTGGCCCTTCTCTGTCAGACAGTGAACGATCACCGGACCGTCGTACTTCTTTGCCTGGATCAGTGCTTTCTCCAGAGCAACACGATCATGTCCAGGGACCGGGCCGATGTATTTCAGACCGAGATCGCCGAAGAGTCCCTGGGGAGCCAGGATGTCCTTCAACCCGACCTTCATCCCATGAAGGAGGTCATAAGCAGGCTTACCGACCAGTGGTGTTTTCTGGACGAGGGTCTTCACCAGATCCAAGGTGGGATCATAGCGACGATCCGTACGGATTCCTGTCAGGTGCGCCGCCATGCCCCCAACAGTCGAGGTGTAGGACCGCCCATTGTCGTTGACAACAATCACCATCCGCAGATCCTTCTGCACAGCGATGTTGTTCAGAGCCTCCCAAGCCATGCCTCCGGTCAGGGCACCATCTCCGACGACGACCACCACGGTGTGTGGGTCCCCTTTCAGTCGGAAAGCCTCAGCCATTCCCGTACCCCAGGACAGGGCTGTTGAGGCATGAGAATTCTCCACCCAGTCATGTTCTGACTCACTTCTGTTAGGGTAGCCCGACAGTCCCCCATCCTGGCGCAGAGTATCGAATCCGTCTTGTCTGCCCGTCAGAATCTTGTGAACATAGCTGATGTGGCCGGTATCAAAGATGATGGGGTCCTTGGGAGAGCGAAAAACCCGGTGGATGGCCATCGTTAGTTCCACCACGCCAAGGTTGGGCCCTAGATGGCCTCCCGTGATCGACACCTTCTCGATCAAAAATGCACGAATCTGGTCTGCGAGATCATCAAGCTCAGCCGGCATCAGGCGTGCCAACTGCCGTGGTTTGGTGATACTCGAAAGCTCCGGCATTTCGCTATTCTATCTTCCCTTGGGGCCGAAAATGTAGATGATCAGTATGGATCGCCGCATCTAGGTTGCCGCTAAGACAATCAGCCACACGAGAAACTGGGCAAATCCGAGGATGAGAGTACCAAGTAATCCCAACTGTAGTTTCCGATTCGGCTCGCGGTCCGGTCGGGCAAAGGTGATCATTGCTGCCATAGCTGGAATGACCACAGCAATCGCTAACAGCCACACCACACTGGTCTCAATCACGATCTGACCAAGGATGAGTGTCATCAGAATCATCCAGGCGGCCCACTTCCATCCAAGCCGAGCAATGAACCCCGCCAGAAAGAAAAGACCACCCATCGCCACGAGCCCAAAGATGCCGGTCACTCCCGGCATGCACAACCCGAATTCATCGTCTTGGCAGACCGGTAGCGCAGCGATGATCGGAGAGGCGATGACCATGACTACTCCAGCCACCAGCGAAGCCCCCAGCACCCCGAGATAGGAGTACGCGAACCTCGCAGCTCCCCAGGGCGGTTCATCGACTCGGAACCTCATAGCAGACCTGCCAGCGCCCTTGCCTGGAATGGGAGGATACCTCCGTGGCGGATATAGCGCTGTTCTGTGGGGGTGTCGACACGCAAGACCACCTGATGGCGCTGGGAATCCACAAGTACGTCGACGATGCGCGGAAGCGGATCAGTGGTCAACCCTTCAATGGTGATGGTCTCTTCACCAGTCAGACCCCAGGTTGCCGCTGATTCGCCTTCCATGAACTGCAGAGGCAGAATTCCCATACCCACCAGATTGGAACGGTGAATTCTCTCGAAGCTTTCTGCCAGGACAGCTTTAACTCCTAGCAGAGCAGCGCCCTTAGCTGCCCAGTCCCGGCTCGATCCTGATCCGTATTCCTTTCCGGCGACCACCACGAGCGGAATCCGCTGGGCACCATAGGATTCGGCTGCCTCAAAGACAGAGACAATCGGATGATCTGGGTTGGTGAAGTCCTTGGTAAAACCACCCTCAACACCGTCAACCATGAGGTTGCGCAGCCGGATATTTGCGAAGGTTCCTCGCATCATCACCTCATGGTTTCCTCGTCTTGACCCGTAGGAGTTGAAGTCTGCGCACTCAACCCCTTGATCAGTGAGGTAAGAACCAGCAGGGCTCTCACGCTTGATCGACCCGGCTGGTGATATGTGATCAGTGGTGACCGAATCGCCGACTATCAGCAGAATTCTGGCACCATAGATATCCTCAACGGGATCGGGAGCAGGCCGCATTGTGTCGAAGTAGGGTGCTCGGCGGATATAGCTCGACTCTGACCACTGGAACTGACTCCCAGTAGGACTGGGCAGATTCTGCCATCTCTGGGCTCCGGTGAAGACTTCGGCGTAGCGGGCAGAAAACATGGAGGCATTCACGGCTTCTGCCATGGCGGCTTCGATCTCATCTGTGTGCGGCCAAATGTCTTTCAAGTACACCGGCTGGCCATCCACCCCGACACCGAGCGCCTCGCTAGTCAGATCAATATCCATGGTTCCTGCTAAGGCATAGGCGACCACTAATGGAGGGCTGGCGAGGTAGTTCATGCGTACTTCGGGAGAAATCCGGCCTTCGAAGTTTCTGTTGCCGCTCAGTACGGCGGTTGCCACAATTCCGCAGTCAACAGCCTGCGTGACCTGCGGAACAACAGGACCTGAGTTTCCGATGCAGGTCATGCAGCCATATCCGACCAGGTAGAAACCTAAAGCCTCGAGTGAACTAGTCAGACCCGCTTTGTCGAGATAGTCCGTCACGACCTGGGAACCGGGTGACAAGGTGGTCTTGACCCATGGTTTGACACTCAAACCTTTCTCAACAGCCTTCTTGGCGACCAAACCGGCCGCGATCATCACGGAAGGATTCGAGGTGTTGGTGCAGCTAGTGATAGCAGCAACAGCGACGAGCCCGGACCTCAGATCGCCAATTTCAGTGGTCACAGAATCGGGGCCTGTGTCCGGAACAGCGGAACGGAATGAATTGCGGGCATCGCGCAGGTCAATGTAATCCTGGGGCCGTTTGGGTCCCGATATTGCCGGACAGGCATCGGCGAGGTTGATGGTCAGTGTCTCGGAATAGCTAACCCGGCGCTCTCCCCAGAAACCCTGGGCCTTGGCATAGGCTTCGACCAGTTCGAGTTGTTCACTGGGGCGCCCGGTCATCGCCAGATAGTCAATGGTTCTGGCATCAATGGGGAACAGACAGGCAGTTGAGCCGTACTCCGGACACATGTTGGCGATTGTTGCTCGAATCTCCACACTTAACTGACTCAGGGCATCCCCATAGAACTCAACAAACTTACCCACCACACCGTGGCGGCGAAGACGCTGGGTAATCATCAGAACCAGGTCTGTGGAGGTGACCCCTGGGGGGAGTTCTCCTGTCAGTTCCACCCCAACGACGAAGGGCAGGGTCATGGAGATAGGTTGGCCCAGCATCGCAGCTTCAGCCTCAATACCTCCGACTCCCCATCCCAGAACCCCCAATCCATTGATCATGGTGGTGTGAGAGTCCGTACCCACGCAGGTATCGGGATAGACCACGTCGGAGTCAACCATCACAACGCGGGCTAAGTGCTCGATGTTGACCTGATGAACGATACCCTTGCCAGGAGGTACGACTCGGAAGTTATCGAAAGCCTGCTGTCCCCACTTCAGGAATTGATACCTCTCCTGGTTACGTTGGAACTCCAGGTCAATGTTGCGTGAGATGGACGCTGGCGTACCGAAATCATCGGCGACAACAGAATGGTCGATCACAAGCTCTGTCGGTACGCTCGGATTGACCAGATCGGGGTCTCCTCCTAGGGCTTGAACAGCCTCGCGCAGTGTGGCGAGATCGACCACGCACGGTACGCCGGTGAAATCCTGCATGATGACCCGTGCAGGGCTGTACTCGATTTCCTGATTGGGGTCGCTGGTTGGCGACCATGAACGAAGAGCCTCGATTTGTGCGGGATCTGCTCCATTCCTGATCAGGTTTTCCGCCACGATTGCTACGGTGAGCGGAAGCCGAGTAGTCAGATCACTCACATCGTAGTATCGGTATGTTCTGTCTTTGAGATTCAGCTGCGCATAATTGGTCATCGATATCCTTCCTAGTACATCCATCCTACTGGGCTGCTGCAATCCCGGAATGACGGTGGTTTCTTAAGTGAAATAGCCTATAATTTCCCCCATGACACAGCCTCCGTTCGGGTCCAGCCCTTATAACCCAACTCCTCAACCGTCGAGCCCCTCGGCTCCGCCATCCTATTCGCAGCCTCAATCTGCGTATTCTCCGGCTCCTCCGCCCTATTCACCGACTCCTGCGCCCTACAATCCTGGGCCGGCTTACCCGGGTTATCCTGGGGCTGCACCTGCCTCGGCGCCTGCCGCACCTGCGAAGACGAAGAAGTCTCCTATTCTTGGGATCTTCGGTTTCCTGATCGTACTAGCCAGTACGGCTGCCTACTTCTTGTGCTGCTTGGGGCTCCTCAACAACATTCTCAATCTTCTCGGGTCTGGTGCCTTGGATAACTACATTCCCGATCTCAACAATCTTGACATGCTCAATACTGAAGAGGCTCAGGTCATCACTAACTTAAGCAGGGGTGTGTTAACAGCCACGGGAGCTGGAATCGTCGGTTTGGTCCTTTCGATCATTGCCACAGCGACGAAGAGGGGCCGCGGCTTGGGTATCATCGGGATGATCCTTGGAATCCTTGCTCCGTTCACCGCCATTATCGCGTTTAATATCTCCATGGCACTATACGGAGGGATGTAACCCCTCAATCACCGGTGTCAGCGGGATAATCGCACCCGGTGCCATAGCGGTATCACCTCGCCGAACCACAGTGTTATGGACAAACTCTTTGAGTTCTGCCCCTGTTGGGCTGTCTGCATCGAGTGCCGCTTTTCCCGTGAGACGGGCATTGAGCACCCAGCGCGGACCAGCAATCAGCCAATCCCTGACCGGGGCATAGCCTTGTTTACCTTGGGGATCTGTGATGGCAAGAACCCGGCGAAGCTCTGTACCGAAAGGGCCTGGGGCTGTCTGCACCGCTTTGACCCCCTTCGCCAGCTCTTCCCGGATAACACTGCAATAGCCTGGTACGCCAGGAGCTGCGTACACGGTCAATTGGAGAGCTGAGTCATCGCAGTTGGACACAAGCAGGTGTTTGATTTCCTTAGTTCCCTGCTCCGCGATCAGAGTGAGTTTCATCCCAGCCTCTGGGGTGACGACGAGGACACCCAGATCGAGGCGTTTCACCTCATCACCGCCGAGGTCAACTTCATCGATGTCAAAGGGGCCGTCAACTCGCCAATCTTGGCTCAGATCGAGACGAGTCCACTCATCGACTTCTTCTTCGAACTCATCGTCTTCGAGATCCTCAAACTCGTCATCCTCGAAATCCTCATCGACTTCTTCCTGATCGAGGTCAGTTACTTCCTGAGCACTGTCAACTAGGTCTTCTGTGTCAGCTTCGCTCTTCTTGCGTCCGAAGATCACGTCAACTCCATCCTTGTTTTCTTCGTTATGCAGATTTCCATGCCGCGACTCCACCGGAGGAACCATATCCCCCAGAACCCCTGGATGAGTCCGGCAGGGTATCTGCTTGAACAAACTGGGCAGACTCTACTGCCTGAATGACCATCTGAGCAACAAGATCGCCGCGTTTCAGTTCAATGGGGGTTGTTGGATCAGTGTTGATGAGGCAGATTCTTATCTCGCCGCGGTAACCGGCATCGATGATCCCGGGACTGTTGACGATGGACAATCCTGATCGAGCAGCCAGACCTGAGCGCGGACAGACAAATCCTGCGTAGCCCATCGGGATGGCTACCGACAAGCCAGTACCGATGACTTGGCGTTGGCCGGGGGCTAGATAGACATCCTCCATGGTGGCCAGATCTGCACCTGCGTCACCCTCATGAGCGTACGCAGGTATAGGCGCATTGTCGTCGAGTCTGACGACGTCAATTCGGCAATTTTCCATGATCTCCACCTTAGACCCGAATCCACATCCAGTAGACTACCTAGTGAGGTCCGACCTGACCAGTGAAGGAGCAATGATGGACAAGGTCATCGTAGAAAAGATATACACCGCCCTACTGTCAGCAGCCGTCACATTCGTTGCAGGTTTCGCCATCAAGAAGCTGTGGACACTGGTCACAGGCGGGGAACCCCCGGATCCTGAAGATCACGAGGTCCCAATTCAGTCAGCCGTAGCATGGTTCCTCGCCTCAGGCATTGGGGTTGGCCTTGCCCAACTGCTCTTCCACCGCTCTGTGGCAAAGCGCAGGCACCTGAGTCGGCTCAATCGCGAGCTTTAGGTTTCGCAAAAACGCAAACACAGCCCGAACACCCACCCCCGGTCATCCTGCCGCCAGGCAGGACCCCCGGCAGCCAACGTATGGACTTGGGTAACGCCAACACAGCCCGAACACCCGCCCCCCGGTCATCCTGCCGCCAGGCAGGACCCCCGGCAGCCAACGTATGGACTTGGGTAAAGATCCATCCCCAGACCCGACATCGGCTGCCGGGGGTCCTGCCTTCGGCAGGATGACCTGGGGAGAGAGTATCGCAAAACCAATAGCGGCACTTTGTGGGGTGACTATACGCAGTCGACGCAGAACTCCTCGTTGTTGCGTACTGTTGCGATCTGACTGCGGTTCTTCACGAGGAAGCATCCCGCGCAGGTGAATTCGTCGGCTTGGCGCGGAATAACGCGCACAGTGAGTTCCTCATTCGACAAATCTGCACCAGGGAGCTCAAAGCTCTCAGCCGCCTCGGCCTCGTCCTCATCAACGGAACCTGAGTTTTTATCATTGCGACGAGTCTTTAATTCCTCAATACTGTCTTCGCTGATCTCCTCATCCGATTTGCGTGGGGCATCATAATCGGTCGCCATCAAATTTCACCTCTTTTAGTTTCCAAGTCGCAACTCCTGACCGCACATATGTACCATAATCTAGCCAAGAAAGCTACTCAGAACCCGCGTGTCCCATTTTCCATCTCTCAATTTGGGCAGTTTCGAGGTTCGGATTAAGTATGCAGCCCATTCTTACGGGATAATGAACATGAGGTTTTTGACACCCCACAGGAAGAGGATCGAGCCCATGACGGCTACCATGACACCGCGCGACATTCAATTGCGCATACGCAGCGGTGACTCACTGGCTGATGTCATTGCTGCCTCTGGTTTGCCTGCTGCTCGGGTCGAAGCTTTCGCGGCCCCCATCATCGCCGAACGTGAACACACCACAACGACTGCCCTAGCAGCACCGGTACGCCGCCGCGGGGAAACTGCGTCGGCTCGCAGACTGCGCAAGACAGTCGCTGAGGCGCTGCTTGATCGAGGCCAAGACATTGACTTTGTCACCTGGGATTCCTGGCGCCGCTCAGACGGACGCTGGATCATCCAAGGAACGTGGACTCACCAGAAAAACGATCAGTGCGCCCGCTTCCTCTTCGACCCCAAAGGCCGCTTCTCGATCGCTGACAATGATCAAGCACGGCTTCTGGTCGGTGATCTTCCCCTAGCACGACCCAAGGATTTCGAGGCCGAGACAACCGAACAGGTCGAGCAGCGGACCTGGCTGGTGCAGACAAACCTTGCTGAAGAGACCACTCTGGGCCTTGCCGAGGAAACTACCCTGGGTCTGTCAGCCGACGATGAGGATTCCCTGCGCTCCGACATCGATCTTCTCTATGACATGATTTCGACCATCGACGAGGATTCCGTACGTATCTTCCGCGGGCTGAGAGAACCACTGCCAAGTTCGCAGGAATCCAGTCTCCATCCCCGCCCTGCTCCGATGCCAGAACCGGTGAAGGAACCTGTCGGTGTCGTTGCTGTGCCGCCGGAACCCGTCACCGATGACGAAGATCCAACTCCGGCTCGCAAACGTAAGCGCGCTTCTGTGCCCGCCTGGGACGACATTATCTTCGGTGGCCGCAGCTAATCAATCAACACAGGTACGTACCTCTCAGCAGAGGTCAGTGCGCCGTGCATCCCAACCAAGTGAAACTCACCAGGGAAAGCGGAGGATAAGTACGCCTGCCCGCCATTCGATATAGCAATAACGTCACCAATCCGCGATAGGAACTTCGGGTCTACCTTGCCGAAGCACCCCTGTTCAATGGCCTGGTTTTTCGTCATCACTGAGGCTTCATCTCCCAAGAATGCGGACCAACGCTCAACTACAGCCTGAGGTTGAGATACATACAGATGCCGAAACCTTGCCTCCCCGCCGACATAGCGCAAATCCTGGGATAACTGCGGGGTTGAATCGATGACAATTCGGTCCTCAGGAGCAACATCGACCATTCCGTGATCGCCGGTCACCAGGAGAACCACATCGTCATCGAGGCGGGCTCTCAGGTCCGCCAAAAACTTATCAATCACCATCAGCGTACGCAGCCACACCGGTGAAGCAACACCGTACTGATGTCCCGCTGAATCAAGACGAGAGTCATAAACATAGACCACCGACCGATCGGATTTCCTGGACGCATAGTCGATCGCGTCCAGGCGAACATCAGGGTCGTCGAGGTCAATACCGATCTGAAAAGCCGATTGTGTACTCATCAAAGTCAGCCCGGAACCGATGTGCTCTGCTGGGATGACGCAACTGACCGCGATGGATGCCTCCACCATGGCATCCATCACCCGTGGCGCAGTCTCCAACGGATACTCCAAAGACAGCGGAACGGTGACCTGGCGTCTGTTCTTTTCGTTACCCAAGCGGAAGGAGAAACCTACGATTCCATGCATACCTGATGACACCCCGGTCCATAAACTCATCAGCGAGGCTGAGGTCGTTGACGGTATGGCGGAGCGTACCTTTTTCGCATCCCCGATGACTTCTGCGATGTAAGGAACATGGCTCAAGGATTTCATCACAAGATCCCAACCGAAACCGTCGATGAGGACCACAACATACCGCTTCGATGCGGGCAAGCCTATCCTGTCGTCGTCGAACCCCGGCACACCCAGATGTGCTCCCAGACTTGGCAGCAGGTCAGATAAAAGTAAACTGTTGTCAGTCGAAGTAATGCTCACACCTACCATCCTCTCAGATGGATGTGAGTTCGCAGACCACCCGGAAAAGGAGATTCGTGCGAAAACGACCGTTTTTGGCCGCCCGGATTGAGAAGCAAATCAATCGGCAAATCGGAGTGACCCTGCGCCGCTTTGGTTGGCGCGATGCTGTTGTGGCTTACACCGGGTACGGTTCCCAGAAACGCCTGCGCGTTCTTGCACGTGTCGTCCTGGCTCCCCACGGGGCCACAGGGATCAACACCACCCGAGAGGAAATCTGGGCAGCGCGGCGCGGCTGGCGGAACTTCTTCTCTGTTCCGGCTGTCAATCGTCCTGTTCAGGTTTCTGTTCATGGGCAGATCACTCACGCCATCACCGACCGCAATGGGTACGTTGACATCGCCGTGAGCCCCCATGATCTGCGTCCTGGGTGGCATCATGTCTATATCTCCACCGGTGATTCCGAGCCGACTGTTGCTCCAGTGCTCGTAATTGGCGATGATGTGAGATTCGGTGTCATCTCTGACATCGACGATACGATCCTGACCAGTTATCTGCCGCGTCTGCTCACTGCGGCCTACAACTCTTTTGTTCTTCGCGAGTCTGCGCGCGTACCGGTGCCGGGGATGGCGCAGATGTATTCTGCAATCCTGCGCAAACACCCTGGCGCTCCGCTGATCTATCTGTCTACCGGAGCCTGGAGTACCAAGCCTTTCCTGGAGCGCTTCATTGGACGCCACGGCTATCCTTCCGGGCCGATGCTGCTGACTGACTGGGGGCCCACAAACACAGGATGGTTCCGTTCCGGGCCAGCCCACAAGAGGGCTTCCCTCGCTTCGTTGGCCCGTGATTTTCCGCAGATTCGCTGGCTCTTGGTCGGAGATGATGGTCAGCATGATCCGTGGATCTATGCGGAGTTTGCGCGCAAGAGACCAGAGAACGTAGCTGGGATTGCCATCAGGGAGTTGGCGACCATGGAACAGGTCCTCGCCCATGGAACCCCGGTGGAAATGATGCTCTTCCCCGCGACGACACCTTCTGGGATCCTGGAAGTACGGGCCCCCGATGGCTACCATCTACTCCCGCTAGTCCAAGCCATGTTGGAAAAGAGACTTCGGTAGCGTGTCCAGAAGCTGTGTGGACTCATCATTCGATAGCATGGCTCGGTGCGAGGAGCTGTGGCCAAAGTAGAAACAGACGAGGATATCGAGGAAAGAATCGTCGATATCGAGGTCGAAGAGGAGATGGAAGCCTCCTTCCTTGAGTACGCCTATTCCGTGATTTATTCCCGTGCACTTCCCGATGCTCGCGACGGCCTTAAGCCTGTTCAGCGCCGAATTTTGTTTTCGATGAATGACATGGGGATTCGCCCGGATCGTCCTCATGTGAAATGTGCTCGTGTTGTGGGCCAGGTGATGGGTGTTCTTCACCCGCACGGTGACACTGCGATCTATGATGCTCTGGTACGCATCGGTCAGCCCTGGGCACAGCGGCTCACCCTGGTCGATGGTCATGGCAACTTCGGGTCTCTCGATTCTGGGCCTGCCGCGATGAGGTACACCGAGTGCCGGATGGCACCTGCCGCCCTGGCTATGACCACCGGACTCGACGAAGATGTGGTGGACTTCCGTCCGAACTATGACGGGAAAGAATCCGAGCCTGTTGTTCTGCCGGCGGCGATTCCTAATCTGGCGGTGAATGGCTGCTCAGGGATTGCTGTAGGCATGGCCACCAACATGGCCCCTCATAATCTTGTCGAGGTTGTGGGTGCGCTCAAGCATCTGCTTTCTGACAAGGAAGCTACCACCGACGATCTGATGCGCTTTGTTCCCGGCCCTGATCTTCCCACTGGCGGCAAGATCATCGGGCTCGACGGAATCCGGGATGCCTACGAAACTGGCCGCGGTTCCTTCAAGATCCGAGCCACCACCCGCATCGAACAAGTCAGCCCTCGGCGCAAGGGAATCGTTGTCACCGAACTGCCGTACCAGATCGGCCCTGAGAAGATCATGGAGCAGATCAAGGCACTGGTAGAAAAGAAGACCATCACCGGTGTAGCAGACATGAAGGATCTCACCGATCTGAAGAATGGTACGCGCCTGGTCATCGAGGTGAAGAACGGGATC
>WQYJ01000002.1 GCA_009781325.1 Propionibacteriaceae bacterium
ACAGTAACCTATCATGCCGATGGCGGCACCCCGACTCCAGCAAACTGGACCGGGACCCAGTACACCAACTCGTACAACATCTCCGGCACTGTTAACCCATCGATGACGCTGGCAGCAGCGATCACCAAGGCGGGGTTCATCTTCGATGGATGGGTCTCCAGCGCTTCCGGCACCAAGCACGCAGCCGGCGCCACTGTGTCGCCGTACACCAATACGACGATGAAAGCAGCATGGGTTGACCAGCCGGTAACGCAGTACGCCGTGAGTTACAACGCCACAGAGAACGGTGGGACCACCACCGCGACTACGGCACAACTTGCGAGCGGGGCAGCCGTACCTCTGACACCGACCGCAACAAAGTCCGGATGGACCTTCATCGGATGGAACACCAACAAGGACGCGACCACTGCGCTGACTTCGTTGACGGTGGGAACATCGAATATCACTGTCTACGCGATCTTCTCGAAGACACTGACGGTGACACTGAAAGACTACAACGGCGCTGCGGCGACCACTCGTACAGTGTCGGTGACGATCTACAACAAGGCCACTACGGGTCCAGTGACTCTCCCAAGCGTGAACACCTACACCGGATGGACCGCTCGCGGCTGGGCAACAGCAACTGCGGCTGATGCTGGCGTTACTGTGACCTCAGGTACCTATACAGTCTCGGCTGACACCACGCTGAATGGCCTGTACCAGCGCACTCTGACAGTGACCTATGACGCAGCCGGAGGAACCCCGACTCCAGCGAACTGGACGGGAACCCAATACACCAATGCGGCGAACATCGGAGTCACTTCCGACCCATCGATGACTCTGGCAGCAGCGATCACCAAAGAGGGATTCGTTTTCGATGGATGGAATTCCGGATCGACGAAGTACGCTGCTGGTGCCAGTGCGACAATCACCGCGAACACCACGATGACCGCGTCATGGGTTGAAAAACCGTTGACGACGTTCGCGGTGACCTATGATGCAGCGAAGAACGGCGGAACCACCACGGCTGCCCCTGCACAGCTTGCCACCGGAGCAGCCGTACCCCTGACACCGACTGCCGTGAAATCCGGGTGGACCTTCGTGGGCTGGAATACCAACAAGGATGCAAGCTCAGCATTAACATCGCTGACCATGGGAACTTCGAATGTGACCCTGTATGCGATCTACTCCAAGACACTGACGGTCACCTTGAAGGACTACAACGGAGCCGCTGCAGCGACACGTACTGCTTCGGTGACGATCTTCAACACAGCTACCTCAGGAGAGGTCAACATTCCAACTGTGAATACCTACACAGGGTGGACCTCGCAGGGCTGGGCTTCGGCAACGACGGCTACTGCCTCGATCGTGGTGGTCTCGGGTGCGTACTCAGTCAGTGCAGATCAGACACTGTATGGGACCTATCAGCGCACACTGACGGTGACCTACGATGCCAACGGCGGAACCTCGACGCCTCCTTCGACGCCTCCTTCAACATCTCCCTCGGCATCCCCGTCGACGCCTGCTTCGACAATGGCTGTCCAGTACACCAACAGTTTTGCGATTACCCAAACTATGAACCCCACGGTGACTCTGGCCGCTGGAGTCACGAAGACTGGTTCTGTTTTCGATGGATGGGTCTCCTCTGCCACAGGTACGAAGTATGCCGCAGGTGCGAGCCTGTCACTGACCGAGTCCCTGACGATGACTGCATCCTGGGTTACCGAAAACGTGACCCGCTTCCAGGTCACCTATAACGCAACAGAGAATGGCGGCAGTACGGCTGTCACCACTGCACAGGTAGCCACCGGTGCGGCTGTGGACTTGACTCTGCCTGCGACGAAGTCCGGGTGGACCTTTGTGGGGTGGAACACCAATAAGGACGCCAGCACAGCGATGACCTCGCTGACAATGGGATCTGCCAATGTAACCCTGTATGCGATCTACTCGAAGGTCATCACAGCCACTCTGAAGGACATTAGCGGCACAACCGAGACCACTCGTACTGTTTCAGAGACGATCTATAACAAGGCCACCGCTGCGTTACTGAAGATTCCTGCAACGAATACCTATACAGGCTGGACGTCGCGCGGCTGGGCTCTGACGACAAGCCCTGAAGCTCCGGTGGCGCTGGTATCCGGCAACCAAACTGTGACCGATAACGTCACATTGTACGGAGTGTATCTGCGGATGCTGACCGTTACCTTCAATGCCAATGGCGGGCGGACGACACCGATCATGCAGATCACGGTGCAGTACGTCAATGGTGCTTCGGTTTCGACACCGTCGTATCCGAGCATTACTTTGCCGACCGGGGACATTCGGACTGGATATACCTTCGATGGCTGGGTCTCCAGCGTTTCCGGTACGAAGTCACCAGCCGGTTCAGTGGTCAGTATCGGAGCGAACACGTTGTTCACAGCATCGTGGGCTTCAACGACTGCGACTAAGTACACCGTGACCTATAACTACGCAGAAAACGGTGGGGTCTTCGGATCGCTGACCTCTGATCAGGTCACTCAAGGGGCCCTGGTTAACCTGGCTCCTGTTGCAGCCAAGACTGATTGGATCTTCCTGGGATGGAACACCAACAAGGATGCGACGACAGCGTTGACCAGCTTCTCGATGCCTGAGTCGAATGTGACCCTGTATGCGATTTACTCGCGTACGATCACTGTGACCTTGAAAGATTATTCTGGAACCGAGGCAGCCTCTCGTACTGTGTCGGCAACGATTTTCAACAAGGCAACCTCGTCCAGTGTGACTCTGCCAACAGTGAACACCTTCTCCGGGTGGACTGCTCGCGGCTGGGGAATGCCCACTGGTCCGAATCCGGCCGTGGTTGCCATCTCAGGTGCGTACACCGTGACCGAGAATCTGACATTGTACGGGCTGTATCAGCGCACCCTAACGGTCAAGTACGACGCCGCGGGAGGAACCCCGACCCCTGCGAATCTGACGGCAGCCCAATACACCAGTTCTGCGGCTGTTAATTCTCCGTCGACGGTGTCTTTTGCCTTGCCAGCAGCTATTACCCGTCAAGACTTCACCTTCGACGGCTGGGTAAACACCACGACAGGTACCAAGTCGGCTGCACTGGCTTCGGTGACCTTGAACGCGGATACAACCTTCGCGGCTGCGTGGGTGGGCGTCAAGGAAGTCACCGGTAAGGTGACCTACAACTTTGCTGAGAATGGCGGGGTATCTGCCACGATAACAACTGCGGATGCAACCGCAGGCGAGCCGGTTAAGCTCGACTCGGTTGCCTCGAAGCCCGGTTGGGTCTTCGTCGGCTGGAACACCGACAAGAATGCCACCACCGCTGTATCAGCCCTGCTGATGCCTGCTACGGATTTGACCCTGTATGCGATCTACTCCAAGACTCTGACGGTGACCCTGAAGGATTACAGTGGTCTGGCTGCTGCTACGCGTACGGTGACAGCTACGCTGATGAACAAGGCCACCTCGGGAACAGCGATGCTGCCCACGGTCAATGAGTATTCCGGGTGGACATCCCGCGGATGGACCACTGGCACGAATGCGAATGCTACGGTGCTGGTAACCTCGGGTGCGTACTCAATCACTGCTGATGTGACTCTGTATGGGTTGTACGAGCGTAAGGTAACAGCCACCTTTGATCCCAACGGCGGCTCTCCGGCACCGGCACAGCAGTCGGCAACGAGTTATATGAATAGCTACGCCGCGAACTCACCCACGGCGGTTGCCTTCACCTTGCCCGCAGCAATAACCCAAACTGGGTTCACATTCGCAGGCTGGCAGTCCAGTTCTTCCGGTTCTATCATCGCTGCTGGTCTGTTGGTCAGCACAACGACCAACACGACCTTCAAGGCGCTGTGGTCAGTGTCTGGTGCAACTCCAAGGCTGCGTACTGTCACCTATGACTGCACAACCAACGGCGGTTTGATCACCACCTTATGGACCGCGCAGGTTGCTAGTGGTGGACCAGTGAACCTCTCCCCCCTGGCCTACAAGCCCGGATACAACTTCGCTGGTTGGAACACCGACAAGAACGCCAAAACAGGCCTGTCATCCTTCACAATGCCAGACTCCGACGTGACCCTGTACGCAATCTTCAACTAAACCGAACCTTCTAGTGACTACGCGTACGTTTACCTGGCATACACGCCAGGTAAACGTACGCGTAGTCGCTTGGACATGACTACCCCAAGCCCATACGCCGACCCTCGGTCATCCTGCCGTCAGGCAGGACCCCCGGCAGCCAACGTATGGACTTGAAACAGAAAAGCTTGACCACAGACCCTACGTCGGCCGCCGGGGGTCCTGCCTGACGGCAGGATGACCGAGGGTTCGCTCCCTGGGTACGTGTGTCGACGGGACGTATTATTCGACACCCCAGCCCCTATTTTATTATGTATCTTTCTGATATCCTGACCCGAGAAAAGGCGTCGTTCTTCCGCGCCCATCGACGGGTGTGACGAGCAACGGCTGTGAGTCAACCCAAGGGGGCTTGGATCATGAGGAAGCACGGATTCGTTCGTACGATAGTTGCAGCAGTTTTGTCGGGGGCATTGGTCTTTCCGTTCTTTCCGGGGGTGGTGACGGCATCGGCAGCGCCAGACATTGAATACATCGATGAGAACGGGGACACGCAAACAGCGGACCTCGCGACGATGACTCAGATCACGGCCGCATCCACCACGTTGACTACGGGATGGTACTACTGCGTGGGAACTGTGACTACCGGCAGCCTCACCGTCACGGGAGACGTACACCTGATCCTTGGGGAGGGGTGTGTGCTAACCACGACTTCATCTTCGGTCTTTGCCCCCGGTGTACGCGTGGAGGCTGGAAACAGTCTGACCATCTATGAAGAAGCAGCCAGCACAAACATAGGTTGGCTCACAGCCACTGGTGGTCAGTATGGATCAGGAATCGGTGGAGGTGACAGTGGTGACGGTGGAACCATCACGATCAACGGAGGTACGGTGAACGCCATTAGTGGTCAGTATGGTTCAGGAATCGGTGGAGGCTCCGAAGGTGACGGGGGAACTATCACCATCAACGGAGGTACGGTTTTCGCCTCTGGTGATCGGGTTGGATCAGGAATCGGTGGAGGTGACAGTGGTGACGGCGGAACCATCACGATCAACGGAGGTACGGTGAACGCCATTAGTGGTCAGTATGGTTCAGGAATCGGTGGAGGCTCCGAAGGTGACGGCGGAACCATCACGATCAACGGCGGCACGGTGACCGCCACTAGTGGTGTTTATGGAGCAGGAATCGGTGGAAGCGTGCACGGTGCCGGCGGAACCATCACCATCAACGGCGGGACGGTGACCGCCACTAGTGGTGGTAATGGAGCAGGAATCGGTGCAGGTATTATTAGTTACACGGGAACCATCATCATCACTGGTGGCACGGTGACCGCAGCGACTGGTACAGCAACGTCCTCCTCGCGCGGCTTCTGGGCTGACACTATCGAACTGCCCACCTCGTACTCATGGTGGGTGAACAGCGCGAATGTTGACCCGGGTGGGGCTCCATTCAATAAGCCTCCATCTGAGCTGAACCCCGGAGATTTTTCGAACTACAGGTATGTTCGCATTGTTGCGTTTGAACTGAACTCTGATGAGATTCGGTACAACGACTATGACGAGTTTGGTGTGGGGCCGACTACTCGTACCAAGGATCCGAACGAAGCCATGAAGATCACCTCCGACATGACAACGCTTGAGGGCAGTGGACCGACGTTCGGGTGGTATTACTGCGAGGGTACGATCAGCCTCGGCAGCCTCACCGTCACGGGAGACGTACACCTGATCCTTCGGGATGGGTGTTCGCTCACCGCTAGTGCAACAGTGGTTGGTGCTCCTGGTGTTGGCGTACCCGTCGGTAACAATCTGACTATCTATGAAGAGCAGAACAGCGTGGTCCTCGGTCAACTAATAGCTTCTGGAAACGGCGGCGGTGCAGGAATTGGTGGAGCTTCTAATAATGGTGGTGGAACAATCACCATTAACGGCGGGGTTGTCTCAGCCGTCGGAGCGGCAGGCGGAGCTGGAATCGGCGGAGCGGCCTTCGGTAGCGGCGGAACAATCACTATTAACGGTGGGGTTGTCTCAGCCGACGGAGCGGCAGGCGGAGCCGGAATCGGCAGTGGGGTTGGCAATACCGGGGGAACCTTCACCATGAACGGTGGGGTTGTCTCAGCCGTCGGATCGGTAGGCGGAGCTGGAATCGGCGGTGGGACTATGGGTGGCGGGGGAACGATCACCATTAACGGCGGTACTGTTTACGCAACTGGCGGCCCTGACGCTTCGGGGATTGGATCGGGACAATGGGGCATCCTAGGGCCTGTGACGATAACTGGTGGTACGGTGACCGCAGCAACGGGGTCCCCTGCAACCGACGACCCAGCCATCAGAGCTAATCCGCTGAATCTTCCTGATGCGTACTACTGGTGGGTGAACTCTACCAATACTGGTGTGGGGATGACTCCTGGGAATAACCCGCCTGATCCGCTTCCGAATCTCACGACATTCTTCTCTGGCGATTACGTACGGTTCGCACACATCCGTACCGCTGAGGTGAACTCAGATGCGATCACGTACTACGACTATGACCTCGATGGTACGCCCAAGGCCGACGGTACCCGAGCCCCTGGTGAAGCTGAGCGCATTTCCGCGTCCATGACATCACTGGACGGCTCCGGACCCACTGGTGGGTGGTATTACTGCGAGGGCACGTTGAACACCGGTACGCTCACTGTCACCGGGGATGTACACATTATCTTGCTGGATGGGTGTGACCTGACGGCGACAGGTACAACTCCAGCTGACCCTGGGATCCGCGTGGCGGATGGCAACTCTCTGACGATTTATGAGCAGGAAAACAGCGGCACGGTGGGGAAGCTTGCTGCAGTCGGTGGGAGCAATAGTGCGGGTATTGGCACTGGCGTGAATGAAGGTACGAGCGGTACGGTCATCATCAATGGCGGCACGATAACGGCGAGCGCTATTAATGGTGCGGGTATTGGTGGTGGATCAGGTAATACAGGTGCCGGTGGTACTGGTGCGGTGGTCACTGTCAACGCAGGGACTGTGACCGCATCATCGACGAATGGTGCAGGCATCGGTGGAGGATCAAGTATAACGAGTGCTGGTGGTAATGGTGCGGTGGTCACTATCAACGGAGGCCATGTCGGTGCAACTAGCACTAGCGGTGCCGGTATCGGTGGTGGTAATTCCGTTGCGGGATCTAACTGTGGCGCCGGTGGTCAGGTGACTATCACGGGAGGGATCGTGGATGCCTCCAGTACGGTATCGTACGGCATCGGTGGAGGGTGTTCCACAGGGGCAGCTACTGCGAGTGATCTAAAAATCCTGGCTGGTGCGGTGACTGCGCGCAGCACGACCCAGATGGCTATCCAGGCATTGAGTAATCCTGCGGAGCTGCCTGGAGCGTACTGGTGGGAGGCAAGTACATCTGCGACTGGTAGCTCGGCTACCCCGGTGTCTTCGTCAGTTCAGGCGTTTGTCAATAACCCCACGTACAGGTATGTGGCGATCTTTGGTGATGTGAACCAGACAGCGATTGACTATCTTTACTGGGATACCACAGATCAGATAATGAAGACTGCGACGATTCCTATTGGTGGTGCGATGCTGATCACTTCGGCGGCAACGGAACTGACTGATTCTGGTCCGACTGGTGGGTGGTATTACGTTGACGGGACGGTAAACACTGGCACGTTGACTATCGATGGTGACGTTCACATTGTTGTGTTGGATCAGGCGACCTTGGAATCGACAAGTGCGGATGATCTGACCCCGGGTATCGAGTTGGCTGATGGTAACTCCTTGTCGGTCTACGTCGAAGAGGGCTTCTCGTGGCCCGATCCGCACCTGATTGCTACGGGTGGGCTCTATGGTGCTGGTATTGGTACGGCTGGGATCACCAGCGGCGCTGACGCCACCGGTGAGACCGCTGGGGCGTTGTTCGTGCACGGCGGTGTGATCACCGCTAATGGTACGAATGGCGCTGGCATCGGCGGCGGCGGCGTCCAGGCAACTGGCGCCGGTGTTGGCGGCCAGGGCGGCGATGTGACCGTTTACGACGGAATTGTGTTCAGCAAGAGTCAGTCAGGAGCTGGAGTTGGCGGCGGTGCGGGCAGCACTGACGGCGGTGACGGCGGTACCGTGCTGATCACCGGTGGTGAGATCTATGCGGAATCTGGCACCGGCGCTGGCGTCGGCGGTGGTACGGGTGTGTCCGGCAATGCTGGCAAGGGTGGTGATGTGACTGCGACTGGTGGTCAGATCACTGCGAAAGCTCAGTCTGCTGGGTACGATATCGGGTCTGGTTCTGGTGCGAATCCTGACGGCGGTACGCTGGATATCGATACTGCGGGTACGGTGCGTACTGAAATTCATTTGCAGGTTGGGGGCACGGATGCTGATCCTTCAATTGGTACCTGTTACATCACTGACTCCGGCTCTGGCCTGTCTGGGTATTACTCGATACTAACCACGGTCAACGGAACCGCATCATGGTCGGATCCTCAAGATTCCCTGTGGAAGACAGACATCGTCCGCGATGGTGTATCGCTGACGCTAGCTCATGACCCTGCACTGGGAACAGGACAGGTAGGTCAATGGAATGTGGTTGTCGGAACAGACGCTCCCTATACCCAAGGGACGAATACCGCCGTGATGCCGGATGATACCCTCACACTCACGGGGCAGCGGTTTGGGATCTCGCTCAGTGCGCCGGGGACGAACCCGTTCACTAACCTGGTGTACGCCGCGACACCGGTGTCTGGAACGGTGACGGTGACGAACACAGGTGATCAGGCTACAGGTGCGCTGACAGTAGCGCTGTCTGGTGCGGATGCAGCGAGTTTTGTGGTATCCACCCCTGACTTGGTGAGCATCGCAGTGAGCGGTAACCGCACCTTCACAGTCACTCCGAAGGGAAACCTCGATGTGGGTACCTACACTGCGACTGTCACGGTTGCTGGCGCTACCACTCTCAGCGAGCCTTTCTCTGCGAGTATCACGGTGAGTGTGACAGTGACCCAGGCTTCCACCACGATCACAACTGCGCCGAGCGCGGCGAATATCTATCTTGGTCAAGCATTGTCAGCATCGAGCCTTACCGGTGGGTCTGCTGGTGGGGTCGCGGGTGTGTTCGCATGGCTAAATCCGACAGATACTCCCACTATCAGCGGAAGCCAACCGATCACGTTCACTCCGAGCAGTAGTAACTATGCAGGTACGAGTGGTACCGCGGCGGTGACCGTACTAGATAAGAATGCGTTGGATGCGCTGATCATTGATGCAGAGGACCTGTGGAGTACAGCACCCAGTGGAGATGGACATAACCAGTATCCCCAGACAGCGAAGAACACTTTGGCTGCAGCGATCACTGCGGCAAGTACTGTGGCTGGTTTGCCAGCTTCGAGTAATACTCAGACTGACATCAACACGGCGTACATCAACCTTGGGCTGGCGATAGTTGCCTTTAATACCGCCAAGATCACTGTGGACACCACAGACCTGTCGTTGCTGATTACTTCAGCAACCTCGATGATAAACACAGCAACTGTGGGGCCTGCTCACGGGCAATACACCCTGGATGATTATGATGAGTTCAGTGCGGCGATTACCACAGCACTCAGTGTGCTGGGTTCAGTGGGTCTGGGTACGACCCAGGCATCCATTGATGCGGCAACCGGGGTTCTCAACGATGCGATGGATTTCTTTGGCACACGCGCCATTGTGGTCGACACCAGCGCGTTGACGGCGTTGATCGGCACGGCGACCACCAAGGTGAACGGTGCAACCTATGGGCTGTGTAACGGCGATTATGATCCAGCTCAGGAACCAGCACTCACTGCTGCGATCAATGCGGCTACTCTGGTTGCGGCCGACCCGGATCGTACTCCTAGCAGCATCACCGCCGGGATCGCAGCCCTCCAAACAGCCATCAATGCCTTCGATGCGACCCTGGTCACGGTTGATTACACTGCGCTGACTAGTCAAATCTCAGATTCCACGACCCTGATTACTGGGGCAACCGAAGGCAACGGTAATGGACAATACCCACCCGGATCGAAAGCTGTCTTCCAAGCAGCTATCGACGCAGCCCAAGCGGTCGCAGACGATGATCGAGCCACCCAAGCTCAGGTGGATCAAGCCACATCGGATCTCGCGGCTGTTCATGCTGCCTTCCTCGCAGGCGTTGTGAAAGTCAGTTATGATCAGTTGAACGCACTGGTCACCGATGCCCAAGACAGGGTTGACAACTCCTCGTTCAGTGAAAAGAACGGTGACCATCCAGTGCAGGCAGGTGAGGATCTTAACGCAGCAATAGGGGCTGCCCAGGTCGTAGCTAACAATGGGACAGCATCTCAGAGTCAGATCAATGCAGCAGCAACAACCCTCCAAGGAGCCATCAACACCTTCGATATGACCATCGTCACGGTAGATTACACGCATCTCACCGCCGAGCTTGGCATTTGTAACACCTTGATTGCCGGGGCAACTGAAGGTGCTGGCAACGGGCAGTATGCCCCGGGATCCATGGCCATCTTGCAAGCAGCCATCGATACAGCCCAAGCGGTTGCTGACAATGATCGAGCCACCCAAGCCGAAGTCGATCAAGCAGAAGCTACTCTCGCGACTGCTCGTACTGCATTCCTGGCAGGTGTGTCGGGAGTCACATATGACCTGCTGAACGCACTGATCACCGATGCCCAAGACAGGGTTGATAACTCCTCGTTCAGTGATAAGAACGGTGACCATCCAGCGCAGGCAGGTGAGGATCTTGCAGCAGCAATAGTGGTTGCCCGAGCCGTAGCTAACAATGGGACAGCATCTCAGAGTCAGATCAATGCCGCAGCGGCAACCCTCCAAGGAGCCATCAACACCTTCGATTCGACCCTGAATACGGTGGATTACACAGCACTGACTACCCAACTTGGAGATTCAAACACCTTGCTTGCTGGAGCAACCGAAGGTAGCGGCAATGGACAATACCCACTTGGATCGAAAGCTAGCTTCCAAGCGGCCATCGCCGCAGCCCAGCTAGTCGCTGACAATGATCAAGCCACCCAAGCTCAGGTGGATCAAGCCGCCTCTGACCTAGTGACTGCTCACGCAGTCTTCCTCGCAGGTGTTGTGAAAGTCACTTATGATCAGTTGAACACGCTGATCACCGATGCCCAAGACAGGGTTGACCACTCTTCGTTCAGTGAAAAGAACGGCGACCATCCAGCGCAGGCGGGTAAGGATCTTGCAGCAGCAATAGTGGCTGCCCAAGCCGTCGCTAATAATGGGACAGCATCTCAGAGTCAGATCAATGCAGCAGCAACAATCCTCCAGGGAGCCATCAACACCTTCGATACGACCATCGTCACGGTAGATTACACGCATCTCGCCGCCGAGCTTGGCATTTGTACCACCTTGATTGCCGGGGCAACTGAAGGTGCTGGTAACGGGCAGTTCACCCCCGGATCGAAGGCTGTTTTCCAAGCAGCCATTGATACCGCCCAAGCCGTTGCTGACAATGATCGAGCTACCCAAGCCGAGGTCAATCAAGCAGAAAATGACCTCAGATCTGCCCGTACTGCCTTCCTCAGCAACGTCGTTGGAGTCACCTATCTTCTGCTGAACGCTCTGATCGAACAAGCCCAAGACAAGGTTGATAACTCCCATTTCGGAGACAAGAACGGCGATTATCCCGTTGCGGCTGGTGAAGATCTTGCAGCAGCAATCCGGACTGCCCAAGCCGTGGCCAGCAATGGGACGGCGTCTCAGAATGAGATCAATGCTGCAAGCACAGCCCTTCAGAATGCGATCGACTTCTTTGCTACACGCGTCAATGTGGTGCACACCGCTGCCCTAATGGCGCTGATTGGCACTGCAATCGACAAGGTGAACGATTCGACCTACGGGGATCGCAATGGTGACTATGCACCCGCGCAGGAAGCAGCACTCACCGACTCGATCGCAGCAGCAACCCAAGTCGCGGCTGACCCGGATCGTACTCCTGGCAGTATTGCTGCCGGGATCGTGGCCCTCCAGGGTAGCATCAATGCCTTCAACGCGACGTTAGTCGAAGTCGATTACGCCGAACTCACCACCCAGCTTGGTGTCTGTAATACTCTGCTGGCTGATGCAGTTGAGGGTGCTGGCAACGGGCACTACACCCCCGGCTCCAAGGCCATCTTCCAAGCTGCTATCGATGCAACCCAGATGGTTGCCAGCAATGATCGAGCCACCCAGGCGGAAGTCGATCAAGCAGAAGCTGACCTGAGGGCTGCCCGTACTGCCTTCCTCGGCAACGTTGTCGGAGTCACCTATGATCTGTTGAACGCATTGATCGAACAAGCCCAAGATAAGGTTGATAACTCCCAGTTCGGAGACAAGAACGGCGACTATCCCCCACAGGCAGGCGAAGACCTCTCAGCAGCAATCCAGACAGCACAAGCAATAGCTGAAAACGGCGCCGCATCCCAGGATGAGATTAACGCCGCAGCCACGGCTCTCGAAGGACTCATCACAGCCTTCAATGAGTCCCAGGTGAAAGTCAACTATCAGTCACTGATAGATCTGATCGAGACTGCAAAGAACGCTGTCAAGGACGCAGATCCCGGTGAGGGTCATGGGCAGACACCACAAGAAGCGATCGACGCTCTTCTCGACATAATCGGTCAAGCCGAACAGATCGCGAATAATCCTGCAGTCTCTCAAGCCGATGTAAATCAGGCCCTCACAGGTCTACGCCTTGCTCAGTTAGAGTTCTTTGATGCACCGATCATCGTCGATTTCACTCAGGCTGATGACACAATCAACGAAGCGAAGCAGATCGAACAGGGTAACTACACCGATGAATCCTGGCAGGTGCTCCAAAACGCCATCGCCAACGCCGAGTTCACACGCTCAACACCGAACGTGACCCAAGCTGACCTCGACGAGGCTTCTCAGGCTGTTATCAATGCCATCGCTGGGCTTACTCTCACCCTGGTTGATCCGCACGTGGATCCTCCTGTGGGACCACCGGTCAAACCTCCAGTAAGCCCCTCAGGTGGTGTAAGCCAAACCTCCGCTGCTCTGGGGTGGCTGGCTCTCCTCCTCCTAACAACCTCCGCCTTAATCCTTCTCCCCCGCTCACGAAGATGGACATGATTAGCACCACCAATACTCACCACTAGCGACTACGCGTACGTTTACCTGGCGTGTATGCCATGTAAACGTACGCGAAGTCGTTGATTCTCAGCTAGAAGAGTGGATTATCGCTTGATACAGCCATTTAAACTTCAATTACTGTGTCCGAATACTGGGTAAGAACACTGTCATGTGTGACTAGCCTCATCTCCTCAGTTATCGCTTGTGCGAGCAGCATGCGATCGAAGGGATCACGATGAAACCACGGGAGGGTTTCAAGAGCGACTGCATGATTGGGTGTGAAGTCAAGGGTTGCTAGGCCACACTGATCCAGGTAGTTTGCAATCTCTCCAGCTGAACAAGCCAGCCTTTCTGGACCCAACGAGTGCTTAATAGCAACTTCACAGATCGAGATAGAGGAAACACACTTAGTGTTTCTTGGATCACTTATTAACCTGCGGGCTTGATTGGATAGAGCTGGATCATCGAGTAAAGCCCAGATAAGGATATGGGTGTCAAGCAGGAGGATCATGGCTTCGACAACTCTTTCGCCTGCGGAATCCCAAACATGTCTGCCACTTCCTCATCCAGAGAATCAAAAGTGTTCTTATCGAATTCGAATTGTCCTTGTGCGATTCCCAACAAAGCGGAAGGCTCCCGGTCGGGTAACGAAACCAAGCGAGCAACTGGGCGTCCGTTTCGAGCAATGAAGATTTCTTCTTCAGAGCCATTTTCAATCGCTTCAACCAGCTTCGACAATTGAGTCTTGGCTTCAAGCATGTTCACAATGATCATGATGCCTCCTTGATCTGACACTTTATCTCACTTAGTCAGACTTAGCTAAGGAATGCCGCTCCAACTAAAAGTACCGCGAGTCGAAAAGGACCATCTTCTTGCTCACCCGGTTGACGGTTGTCGAGCTATGAAATCGCAAAAACGAAGCGACTACGCGTACGTTTACCTGGTGTGTTTGCCAGGTAAACGTACGCGTAGTCCCCTTGGACGTGTCCTCGACACACCCGCAAAGTTGCATACCGGCCTTCAAGGGGGCAATGCTTGGTGATGTGATTCCACGTTGTACGATCCCAGTCCAGCTCACTCGGCTTGCCGCTACCCGAGAGGGGGTTGTTACTCGGGAGGAGATCAATAGGTTTGGCGTCAGTGATGATGTGATTCGTCGGCTTGTACGGGAGGGGCAGTGGTGGCGGATCGCCCCGGGGATCATTGCCATCAGTCCTGATTCTTGGCTGCAGCGGGTGTGGGCTGGGCTGCTTATCGGGGGTGATGGAGCTGTTATCGGCATGAATGCGGCTGCTCGGCTGTGGAACCTGTCGTGGACGCAATCTCGGAATCGAACTGCAGAACTGCCAATTGAGGTTTTTGTCCCGCGCTCATGCCGTACGCCTGCGGCCAGGGAGCACTGGAGGTTTATTCGGGCGGATAGGGTGGGACAACTCAGCCCGCAGCGTACTTCAATAGCACAGACGATTGTTGACTTGTCGGCAGCGATGACAGCGGATGAGATGGCTGCTCTCGTTGGTCAGTGTGTTGGGCAACGCAGGGTGATGCCGACAGAGGTCCTTGAGGCGCTGAGGCAGACACCTCGGCACCCACAGCAAAAGGTTCTTACCAGTATTGTTTCCGACTGCGGTGCCGGTGTTACGAGTGCGCTTGAATGGCACTATGTGAACGAGGTTGAGCGGCCCCATGGCCTTCCTCGCGCGCAACGGCAGGCTAAACCTGCCGGTCTTTTCACTGTTGACAATTTATACAGGGATCAGAATGTCATTGTTGAACTTGATTCTTATGCCTACCACCGGGGAGCAGCCGCAGCCCAGGACCTGGAGAGGGACCGCATTCATGACACGAACGGCTACGTAACCCTCCGCTTCACGTGGCGAGATGTCGTCGACCGCCCATGTCAGACTGCCGCCGAAGTAGCCAAGAACCTCACCTTCTTCGGTTGGACCGGCGCACTCACCTCCTGCAAGCGGTGCCGGGCTAAGAAATAGCAAAAACGAAGCGACTACGCGTACGTTTACCTGGCGTGTTTGCCAGGTAAACGTACGCGTAGTCGCTTGGAGGCGTCCTTAGTGGTTGTGTGGATACAAAAAGGGGCAGGGCCCCACAGTGGAGTGGGGCCCTGCGTTGGGTTGGGTTTTGTTACTTGACATATCCTACATTGGTCCAGGTGTAGGGGATCTGTGCTAGGCCGAAGGAGCCGAAGTTTGCTAGGCCGGCTCGTACGGCTGTGATGGTTGGGCGCTGGTAGAGCGGAAGGGTGTGGACATTTTCCCAGAGAGCCTGGTCGACTTCTTGGCCTTGCTTGAGTCGGGCAATCGGATCGGGGTTGGTGTCGATCAACGGGCGCAGCTCTTCCAATAGCGGAGTGGTGAGCTGAGCATGATTAAACTCGGAACCCTCGCCAAAGAGTTGGCCGATGCCCATGAGCGGGAAGGATGATCCCATCCATGAAAAGGCGATCATGTCGAAGTTGTGCTGATCCACGATGCCAGGGAAGTCAGTGGCGGTATTCACGTTCTGCAGGTCGATTCGAATGCCGATCTCTCTGAGCTGATCCTGAATCATCTGGCCCTCATTTTCGGAGACACGCACACCCCTCAACACAGCGAAGGATACAGCTAGGACCTCGCCGCCTTTCACAAAGTAGCCATCCTCGCCCATCTCATAGCCGGCCTCTTCGAGCTTGGCTTTGGCGCCACGAGGATCATACTTAATCCCTGTGATGTCAGCCCAATCCTTGTAGCCTTCTTGGCCTTGTATGAACAGGTTTGAGTTCTTTCGTAAAGCCTGGGGGCTCACCGGAAGGCCCGCGAGGTCAGAGGCTGTGATCTCATCACGGTTGATACCCATCACGATAGCCTGACGAACAAGCTGGTCAGACAGTACGGGAGACAGCGAGTTGAAAGTGATGTGACGGTAATTAGGACCTGCAGACTTACGGATCACCGTATCCTTAGTCTTATCAGCCTGATCATAGACGTCGGTATTAGTCCCGACATCGATGTAGTCGAGTTCTCCATTAGCGAAGGCGGTGCCCCATTGGTTCGGGCTCACGTACTTCCAGATAATTGTGTCGAGCTTGCCGGGGTCTCCCCACCAATTCGGGTTGCGTTCCATGGTGATGGTCGTGGGTGATGCCGCAAAGTCTGTCACGATGAATGGTCCGGCATACCAATCCATGTTGTATTCGTTCCAGCCATCGTTAAAGGTAGCAGGATCCACGCAACTATCGCGGTGCAATGGTCCAGCCATAACAACGACAACCCAGTCGGGATACGCCGCTTTGAAGGTGAGAATAACATCCTTGGCGGTCTCGCCTTGGGTCACGGAATCGATCTGGTCCCAACCTTCGGTACTTGCCGCAGCGAATTTTTCATTTTCGCCGTTCAGGGCCTTGACAGTAGCATCCCAGTCTTCAAAACCGATGGGCGTACCGTCATTCCACTGAGCCTGGTCAGAAATCTTCATGGTGACGACAAGTTGACCGTCAACCATGTCGGCGACAACTGAATCCAAGAAGTTTGTGTTCATGGTGTGGTTACCCCCACCATCTTCCAAGTACCACAATTCAGACAGAGGAGACTGCATCATGCGCAGCTCATTGGGGTTGCCTCGGACAGAATGGATATTCCAGGAGGTGATTTCTGTTCCGAACGCACCGCGGAACACCCCGCCATCTTTGATCTTGTCGCGAGGTTGTTCATTGACATCCCACACGGCAGGGTTGGCGGAGCCACCCTTATTGCCGCCACCAGTTCCGCATCCACTGAGGCCGAGGGTGAGGACGAGAGCTCCCGCTACCAGGATGGGTAGAACCTTCTTCACTTCTACCTTCCTTTCTCCGACTAATGTTCATCACATGACTTCAACTGATCTGAACCGCAGGTGATGACATCAAGGGTTAAATTCTATCGAGTGAATCTTAGGATTCCTGTTCACGATGGTCACAATATGGTCACAGTATTATCGGCTAGAAATCGATTACAGTACGCTCTCAGTCTCCCCGCCATAGCCAAGTACGAGTTGTCCATCTCCCACTGCGCTCAAGACAAGTCAGGTCCTTGGTGGTTCACGAGCCCCCAGATCACCGAGAATCCACTGATTCCTACCGCTACGAGCACCACCAGATGGGTGCCACAACAAGGCGACCGCTGCATGGTCAGGCTCCTCACGGAGGTCGGTGATAGTGAACAAGAACAAGGAAAAGTGACTTCAGCAATGTCGTAGACTTATCTCTTGTGCGGCATGCCAGACATGTCCTCAAGCAGCAAACACGTCACTGAAAGAAAGAGTCTGTTGATGGTTGACAGCGTCATTGAACCGCCTGCATCAAGCTCAGATGATGCGGAGAACACCCCGACGCCTCGGCGGGCAAAGCCGCCTGCGAAGACCAAGAACCGCGGGCGAGGACTCCTCATCGTACTCGGAGCAATTGCGCTATTTGCTCTCTCACTGGGTGGTACGTACATAATCATGCAGGTCATGAACAAGGAAACAAGTCTTAGTGGTTCATCCACCGCTGAGGAAGCCGTACTCTCCTATCTCAATGCCCTTGCGGCTGGAAATGCTGATAAGGCACTGCTCTACTCCGCGATGCAGCCGGAAGATCGAGCCTTCATGACAAATGAGTTTCTCGCCAGCCTTGTTGCCGAAAATCCGATCACGAACATCGACGTACGCCCAAACCAGGCAGCCTCGCCAGATGCAATCATCGCAGCGACATACAAGATAGGTGAGACTGAAGTTGAAGCGGAGTTCACCGTACACCCGCATGGGAAGACCTGGATGCTGGACTGGGGGTTCTTCCCCTTTGACATCTCCGACATGACCGAAGCAGGCCCGGGAGTCCTGATGAACGAGGTCGAGTTAGGAGACACAGCTACCATCTACCTCTTCCCTGGGGTCTACTCCCTAACGCTGACGGACCCCATGCTGACTTTGACCCATCCCGAGTTCACCATTGAGTATCCAGAGATGCCCCTGTTCGTCTCGCAGGGCTACACCATTTCCGATGAGGGACTCAGCTTGATTCAAGCTGCTATTGATGAGCACCTGACATACTGCCTAACACAGAAGACGATTCAGCCGGAAGGGTGTGGTTTTGGCTTCGCAGGTACGAGTACGGGTACGGTCGACCCCTCAACTATCGCGTGGACTCTGGTGGGACAGCGTCCGGACTTTTCGGCACAGAAGTTCAATCTGGATACCACGGTCTTTACTGTGGCCACAGTGTTAGTCGACATGAAGTTCCATTTCGAGGCTATTTCCACAGACAAGCGACACTTCTATGAGGCTGACTCCTCCACCACAGGTATACGGATCGACTTCTGCAACACCGATAAGATTGTTGTGACTTTTGGTACATTTGGCTAAGAAACTACAGTCGATGACTGCATAAAAAATGGACGTTTCGTCGGCTGACGTCCCACAGGCCCTAGAGTAATGCTGGTCTTGTCACGATTGGCGAAAGGTAAACACCATGGCAAATAGTTCCCAAGTACGGCGCTCACGCCGCGAACAACTCGAAGCAAAGCGCATTGCAGCAGCTAAGAAGGAACGCCGCAATAGAATCCTCTTCGCTGTGACAGGCGTTTTAATCCTTGCGCTTGTGATTGCTATAGCTGTGTGGGGAATTATGGCTGCGACCAACAACAAAGGCGGTTCGAGTCTTCCTCCGAATGTTGGGCCTAAAAAGGTGGGCATTTACCTTTCTCCTCCTGTTGATGGCGCAAAGACTCTGGAAATCTTCTCCAACTACACCTGCCCACGCTGCCGCAGTGCTCATCTGACCTTGGGGGCTGTTTTAGAGCAGGCGATGAATGAGGGCAAAGTGAACGTTCTCTACTACTCCATCAGCTACGGTTCAGAAGAGTCCTACAATGCAGCAGTGGCGGCCGCCTGTTCGGACTTCCAGGGCGTTTACCCTGCCTTCAACTCTCAACTCTACCTTCAGCAGCCAGAAGGCTTTGAAGAGACTGTTTTACTCGAAACGATCCCTGATTTGGTTGGTCTGACTGGTGATGCTCTGGAACAGTATCAGACTTGCTACACCAACAAGGACACAGGTGCATTTGTCGATAGCGTGACTTCCTATAGCTCAAAGCAGGGCATCGGTGGAACCCCGACCTTCCTGCTCGATGGTGTCGACATCGGAGAGCAGATCTGGAACCCAGCGACAAGTACGTACGATCCTGATCTATTGCGTGAACTATTGGGTATGTAACCTGGAATCCACCCTTTACCGCTCGTGGTGGTAACCTGGGTGACAACCTATATATATACCTAGGTCCGACGCTCTCTACTGGGGTGAGGGAGGTGCAATGGCCGAAAACCAGTCGAGTGTCGCCGACGTCCTAACCCAGGATGACGACGAGTGTGTTTCCGACCGTACCCTGCTGTCCCAAGCCAGGCAAGGTAATCGCAGTTCAGCACTGGAATTGTGGCGCCGCCATAGTGGATATGGTCTAGCCGTTGCCCAGGGGTTATGCCCTGAGGAAGACTGGGAATCGATCAACACTAGAGCCTGGGAACACATCCTCAGCACCAGCATCGCGGTCGATGATGGGTTCCGGCCAAATCTCTACCTAGTCATCCGAGCAATTTCCTCTTCCGACCAGTACGTACCCGACTCAGCTTTGGTGACCGCTTACAACACTTTGCCGACACAATTATGCGAGGTTCTGTGGTACTCCCATGTTGAGTCGATGAGACCGGGCCAGATTTCAGCGCTGACCTGTACCGACAATGTTCCCCAAGTCTTGCATCGTGCACGCCGCGAGCTTCGGCAGGCCTGGGTAGACGGGTACCTGAACTCGCTGCCCGCTGACTCCATTTGCCGCATCCTGTGGAAGCACTCTGGGACCCTAGCGAAGAGCCAGATCTCCGACGAGGACCTCTCTTTCCTGCACGCTCATCTGCTTACCTGCAATGACTGCGCTTTCACTCAAGCAGACCCGATTGCGGTGGCTTCTGAATTGCCCAAGGTTCTGCTCCCGGCGATTGCCGGAGTGGGCGGCGGATCTAGTCTGATGTTCTATCTGCGTACGACAGGGCCTTGCGTACGGGCACAAAGCGATCTTCCCGAGCAGCTTGAGTCATTCTTCTCCTGGGACGCAGCTTTTCGACCGAACGGTTTCACGCAAACACAAGACAGTGATGACTCTTCGACTGCTTCTTCAAAGCGCTCGAAACCTGGGAGGGCACCCAAACTGCCCAAGCCACCTAAAGCGCCAAAACCACCCAAGGAACCCAGGCCGCCGAAGGAACCCGGACCACCTAAGGAACCCAAGCCTCCCAAAGAACCCAAGCTGCCCAAGGAACCCAGGCCACCCAAGGAACCAAAACCCGCGAGAGAACCGAGGGAAGCAAGGGAACCAAGGGAACCAAGGGAACCAAAACCCGCGAGGATCCCCAGGAAGCCGAGACCGGATGAGCCGGAGAATAACTCCACAGAGCTACCCACGCCAGGTGAGACCCGAAAATACTCACATTTGCTGAGAATTGGCCTTCCGCTGACCGTGGCGATCATTGTGACTGGCTCTCTGATTGGAGTTGGAGCGGCCCGCCTTGGTGCTACTCCGGAGACCGGAACACCAACGAGTCCTGCAACCCAAACTTCCAATCCGAATCAAACTCCTACCCAAGACCCTTTCACGACAATTCTTACGGTGGATTCAGGTGAGAACAATACGCTCCTTCCCATTGTCAGCGGTACCACGCAGGCTCACACCATCGTCCATGTTCACATCAGCGATATTGCGTTGAACGTCTTGTCTGATGAGCACGGCCAGTGGACAACAGAGGGGTTAATCACATCCTTCTCGGCAATACGGGGAATCATCACAGCCCAATCAGATGAGGATGAAGAACCGGCACAGGTCACCTACGAGATTCTCAGTCCCCCAGAATTATCTGTGACTTCGAATGGGAAGATGGTGGCCGCCTCCATCACCGGCCTTCTATCTGCCAAGGTTGAAATCCTGGTCGATGGAGAGAGTCTGGGAGCAATCAGCCTGAGTCCGGAAGGCATCAGCGGATACCAATTCCAACTTGGTTCCGGCACTCACTTCGTCCAGGTTCGTTACATTGAGAACAATCGAGTCGGCGCCTCCAGCTCACCCAAATCTCTGGTGATTGGGTGACCGGGGTAAAACCAGTCTTTTGTGCTCGGTAGGATAGAACCTATGACTGAACAGAGATTGATTGCCCCTGACCGCCCTGCACTCGAAGGTTTGGAGACGGTATGGTCGCAGGTTTGGGAGCAGGAGAAGACCTACGCTTTTCGCCGCCCGCAATCCCGTGAGTCTGTATTTTCGATCGACACCCCTCCCCCGACCGTATCGGGGTCTCTCCATGTCGGTCATGTGTTTTCGTATACCCACACTGACATCATCGCCCGCTATAAGAGAATGAGGGGCTTCGATGTTTTCTATCCGATGGGTTGGGATGACAACGGCTTGCCCACTGAGCGGCGAGTGCAGAATTACTACGGCGTACGCTGCGACGCGACACTTCCCTATGATCCGGACTTTAGCCCGCCTGAAAACCCTGACCCCAAAAAGCAGGTCCCGATTTCTCGGGGCAACTTCATTGACCTGTGTGAGGAATTGACCGCGATTGACGAGAAAGTCTTTGAGGATCTGTGGCGCCACCTAGGGCTATCTGTGGATTGGAGTCAGCTCTACACCACGATTTCTGGAATGGCGATCCGGGTCTCCCAGGCGGCTTTTCTGCGCAACCTTGCCCGCGGTGAAGCCTACCTCGACTATGCGCCGACGATGTGGGATGTCACTTACTCCACTGCTGTGGCCCAGGCTGAGATTGAGGATCGGGATTATCCGGGTTTCTACCATCGGGTCTCCTTCCATGCTGCGGATGGATCGCCGGTCTATATCGAGACCACACGCCCGGAACTCTTGGTGTCGGTGTGTGCTCTGATTGCTCATCCCAATGACGAGCGCTATCAGCCCTTGTTTGGGTCCACAGTCACCGATCCGCTGTTTGGGATCGAGATCCCCGTACTGGCTCACCACATGGCGGAGATGGACAAGGGTACGGGCATCGCTATGTGCTGTACCTTCGGTGACAAAACTGACGTGCAATGGTGGCGTGAACTCCAGCTTCCCACCCATACGGTAATCGGCCGCGACGGGCGTCTGAACCGGGAGACTCCTGACTGGGTGGTGAACACACACAGGTACGCCGAACTCGCGGGCAAGACCACCTTCTCTGCACGCGAGGCAGTGGTGGCAATGCTGCGTGAGTCCGGGGACTTAGACGGCGACCCCAAGCCCACGATGCGTAAGGCTTCCTTCTACGAACGCGGCGACAAGCCACTGGAGATCGTGGCCAGCAACCAATGGTATTTCCGCAATGGCGGCAAAGATGAGGACCTTCGCAAGGTGCTTCTTGCCAGAGGTGAAGAACTTCGATGGGTTCCGAAGTACATGGAGCATCGGTTCAGTGACTGGGTTAATGGGCTGAACGGAGACTGGCTCATCTCACGCCAGCGCTTCTTCGGGGTACCCTTCCCGGTGTGGTATGTCCTGGATATGGAAGGTAACCCTGACTACTGCCAAATCATCACTGCCGAGGAGTCTGCACTGCCTGTTGATCCCATGACCCAACCACCAGCCGGTTATGATGAGTCCCAGCGCGATCAGCCGGGCGGATTCACCGCTGATAAAGATGTCATGGACACCTGGGCAACCAGCTCCTTGACCCCGCAGTTGGCCTGCGGCTGGTTCCGTGATGAAGAACTCTTTAGCTTGACCTTCCCCATGGATATGGCTCCCCAGGCTCACGACATCATTCGTACCTGGCTTTTCTCTCGGGTCGTACGAGCAAACTTTGAGAACGGGTGTCTGCCCTGGGCCACCACTGCACTGTCGGGCTTTGTGACTGACCCCGATCGCAAGAAGATGTCCAAGTCTAAGGGGAATGTGGTTGTTCCGACTGAGATTCTAGAGAAGTACGGGTCTGATGCCGTACGCTGGCGTGCTGCGATGGCTCGCCCAGGAACGGACTCCCCCTTTGATGAACAGCAGATGAAGGTGGGGCGCAGACTTGCGACGAAGATTCTGAATGCATCGAAGCTGGTGCTCAATCTCCCTGGCAATGATCCGGGGTCGTGGTCTGTAGATAAGGTGATCAATCCTGCCGATCGATCCATGCTCGAAGAACTGCATGGGGTGATTCGCTTCGCAACACAGTCTCTGGATGAGTATGAGTACACCGATGCTTTGGAAGTGACCGAGCGATTCTTCTGGACCTTCTGTGATGACTATATTGAGTTCGTCAAGGAACGTGCCTATGGCCAGGAGGGCGTTGAATTGGCGCAGATGGAATCTGCGCGCTGTGCACTTGGGATCGCTCTCGGTGTGATGCTGAGGTTGTTTGCACCCTACTGCCCCTTCGTAACTGAAGAGGTCTGGCGCTGGTGGCATTCCGACTCCATCCATCTGGCTCCATGGCCGCAAGCCGGACATGAACTCGCCGATGCGGAAACCGAAGTCCTTGAGGATGTCTCCACAGCACTAATCGCCATCCGAGGCGCCAAGTCCGCCGCCAAGACCTCCATGAAGACCCCCATAGAGTCCATGGTCATCCGCGGAAACGCAGACACCCTACGCCGACTCAAGTCCGTGGAATCCGATCTGCGGGCGGTAAGCCACCTAACAGGGGACATCACCTGGACCGAAGCAACAGGCGACCTCCAAGTAGAAGTAACCCTAGCCACCTGACCCCCGGTCACGGTGGCGAGCTTACTGATCCCAAAACCCAACCCCGGTCAAGGTGGCGAGCTAACTGATCCCATAACCCAACCCCCCGGTCATCCTGCCGCCAGGCAGGACCCCCGGCAGCCAACGTATGGACTACACACAGATCCTTCCACAGTCCCTACGTCAGCCGCCGGGGGTCCTGCACTCCGCTACGCTACGCGCAGGATGACTGATTCTAGGGTCATCCTGCCGCCAGGCAGGACCCCCGGCGGCCGACGTATGGACTACAGATAGATCCTTTCACAGTCCCTACGTTGGCTGCCGGGGGTCCTGCCTTCGGCAGGATGACCGGGGGGTGGTTTTTGGCATTGTTGCTCCTTCGGCAGACATCAGTCGATCCCGCGTCATCTGCGCAGTGCCTTGCACGTTCTCTCACCGTTGGGGTTGAAATGGGGAATCCTTGAAGGGCCAAACCCCTGTCGTGCTAGATAGAAATCGGGATACTGTAGTTGCCAGGAGAATGATGATAGTCAGGCTCTGGCTTAGGTATCTTCGGTAGATGCCCTTGCCGGGCCATCCATCAAAGTCCTCTGAAGGCGATTTTGATGCCCTGTCAGACATGTCTCCCCCCGAGCGAGAGGGTTTCAATGAAGCAACTACATACCGATGTCGTCGTCATCGGAGGTGGTTCTACCGGAATCGGTGTCCTTCGCGACTGTGCAATGCGCGGATACCGCACCATCCTTCTTGATCGCGCCGATTTGGGGCAAGGTACATCCGGTCGGTTCCACGGTTTGCTTCACTCTGGCGGACGCTATGTCGTCTCCGATCCTGAATCTGCGCGCGAATGTGCCTCTGAGAATGCCATCATCACGCGCATCCAACCTGACGCCATCGAGTGTACGGGCGGTCTATTCGTCACCGCGCCCGGAGATAACCCCGCCTTCGGGGATCGTTTCGCCACCGGCGCCATCGAGGCATCCATGCCCTGCGAAGAAATCACCATCGCTGCCGCACTCAAACAAGAACCCCGCCTCAACCCAGGAATCACCAGAGCCTTCTCCGTAATGGACGGGACTGTCGACGGCTGGCAGCTCGTATGGACCGCTGCGCAATCTGCCAAGGAGTATGGAGGTCAAGTTCTGACCTACCACAAAGTCTCCAAGGTCCACCACAGTAATGGAGCAGTGACGTCAGTCACCGCCACGGATCTGAAAACTGGGGAACAGGTCAACATCGAATGCTCCTTCATCCTCAACTGTGCTGGACCTTGGGCAGGACAGATCACCGAAATGGCAGGACTTCCCCCCGTGGCTGTTGTTCCTGGTCGAGGAATCATGGTCGCCATGAGCCATCGGCTCGTCAACACCGTAGTCAACCGTTGTATCTACCCTGAAGACGGTGACATCATCGTTCCCGTACACACCGTCTGCATCATCGGTACGACCGATGTCAAGGTTGACGAACCCGATCATCTAGGAATCCCCAGAAACGAGGTTCAGCAGATGCTGGATGCCGGGGAGATCCTCATCCCTGGATTCCGCCAAGCCAGAGCACTCCATGCCTGGGCAGGGGCGCGTCCCTTAATCAAGGACGATCGCGTTGCGGCCTCGGATACTCGGCATATGAGCCGAGGAATGGCGGTGATTGACCACTCAACCCGTGATGATCTCAAGGGACTGATGACAATCGGCGGAGGAAAGCTAACAACCTATCGGCTCATGGCCCAACACATCGTTGATGCCATGGAAGAACAACTTGGTCAAACACATCCCTGCCGTACGGCTGAGGAAATCTGCCCCGGAAACATTGCCGGGCGCAACTACCTCATCACCCATCGTCTCAAAGACCGCGAAGACGACCGTACCCAATCGCCGATCATCTGCGAGTGCGAATTGATGAACCGCGCTATGTTTGTGGACCTACTCAAGCAATACCCCAACGCCTCCTTCGATGATCTGCGCCGCCAGCTTCGTGTAGGAATGGGGCCGTGCCAGGGAGGTTTCTGCTCATCTCGGATCGCAGGTATCGCCCATGAGGAGGGCGTTGTCGATGCTGATCGGGCCACAGGGTTACTCAAACTCTTCCTCGAACATCGCTGGATCGGTCTGTGGACCATCCTGCACGGCGATCAAGTACGCCAAACAGCTCTGGATAATTGGATTCTCCAGGGCACCCTAGACCTGGCTCACGCACCAGCAACGAACGCAGTTGAGCCTGACCCCATCACCACGGGACGACCGCGGGTGAATGGGAATACACAACCCACGGAAGCATCCCAACTGCTGGGGGGTCCAGAAACTATCGATGCTTCCATCGGTAACCCAGGAGAGGAGGGGTGATGATCGACACTATTGTTATTGGTGCCGGCCTGGGGGGGCTTTCCGCAGCCACACGTTTGGCTCAACGAGGCCAGTCAGTCACCCTCCTCACCTTTGGGATGGGTGGTGTTCAGCTTGGTCAAGGTACGGTCGATGTTCTCGGCTATGTTAACGATCGCCTTATCGATCGCCCCTTTGACGGGCTTGATCGGCTGCCCAGGGATCATCCGTACTCCAAATTTGAGCTGCGTACGGTGACTCAAGCCTTGGACTGGTTATCTGACCTGCTCCCCAATATTTTCCGGCCAGGTCCCATCAGGAACCGTCTGGTGCCCACTGCGCTGGGTGTCATGCGCCCAACCTATCTGATTCAAGAATCGATGCACTGGCCCAATCCCGCGACTGCGGCTGTGGTCGGGCCGCGCCAGATCAAGGATTTCTACCCCGAACTTATGGCTGCCAATCTCGAGAAGACAACGAACGCCAAGGCAACTGGCTACCATATCGACCTGCCTGCCCGCCCTGGTGAAGTGGACTCGAATCCTGTTACCTACGCCAAAGCTCTGGACAATCCCGACTTCCTCGCTGGATTTATCAACGCTATTGATGCGGTACTGGGAAATGAAGATGCGATTTGTGTACCTGCCATTCTTGGATTGACGACCAATGTTCATGAGCAGATGGTTACTGCGCTTGGTTGTCCTGTCATTGAGGTCTTGATGCCGCCTCCGTCGATCCCAGGGATGAGAGTCAACAACGAAATGACTGCTATAGCCCAGTCGCTGGGTGTCGAGATCATCATGGGGTCGAAGGTGACTGGCTTTTCCGCATCGGGTTCTCACCTTGAGTGCGTCACCCTGCATCAGGCAGGGCGCAACCAGTCGTACTGCGCGGATAACTTTGTCTATGCTGGTGGTGGTTTCGAATCGGGATCGCTGGCGATGGACTCGTATGGGAAGGTCAGTGAGACCCTGTTCAACCTCCCTCTGGTTGGTTGTGATGATGAAAACCTCATTACTGGGGATTACTGGGCTGATCAGAAACTCTTCGCTGTTGGGGTTGACGTCGATGAGTCTATGAGGCCGATATCTCCTGAAGGAGTGATCTTTGACAATCTCTATGCCGTTGGCGGACTCCTCGCCGGAGCTCAGCGGTGGACCGAGAAGTCCGGGGACGGCATCGCTCTAGTCAGTGCCTATCGGGCGGTGAATTCCATCCTTGGATTAGTCTCCAGTGGGAAGGAGGCTGGTGATGGGTGAGAAGAGTTCCTATGAATACAACCTGCTGGCGCGCGCCAGTCTGGATCATTGCCTGAAATGTACGATCTGCGAGACTCAATGCCCGGTCATGGCTGTCACACCGCTCTTCCCTGGCCCGAAATTCGTTGGCCCTCAGGCTGAGCGCTATCGTCATGGAGACTCGGTGGATCATTCCATTGACTATTGTTCCTCCTGCGGGACATGTACGCTGGTGTGCCCCCAAGGGGTCCAGATCGCTGAACTGAACTC
>WQYJ01000003.1 GCA_009781325.1 Propionibacteriaceae bacterium
AAGCCCCTTGCCTGGTCGGTGGGAAGATCGCAGTTGGTTGTCAGAGCGTATCCGCCGGGAAGACAGACCTGACCTCCATGAGTATGCCCGGCAAAGATCAATTCAACCTCATCAGCGACCATCTCATCAAGAACCTTCAAATACGGAGCATGGGTAACACCAAGCAGCAGATCCGCATCAGATTCACCCATCACCAACGGATAATTATCCGCTCCCATATGCGCATCGGAGCAACCGCGTACCTCCACGCTCGTACCACGCAGCTCATAACGATGACGAGCCTGCTCAACGTTATCCCAGCCGAAACTTTCGAGCAGATCGATGATGTCCTCGGTTGGCAGGTAGTCCCCTTGCCCCTTGGACTCGCTCTGGGTGAGGTAGGACAGCGGGTTAGTCGGGCGTGGTCCACGGAAATCATTGGAGCCCAAGACAAACACCCCAGGAATCCCTGCCAAGGGAGCCAGGGCTTTCGCTAAAGAAGGAAGGGCATCTGCTTCCGAAAGGTTGTCACCGGTATTGATAATGAAATCTGGCTGAAGTGCCCCGAGCTGGCGTACCCAGGAGATCTTCTTTGCTTGACGAGCAAGCAGATGCATATCAGAGATGTGGAGAATACGGATTTCCTCGGCACCTTCAGCGAGCATCGGAATCTCGAAGCGGCGCAGCCGAAAGGCATTCTTCTCAATGATCATGCCGTAGCCCACACACCCAGCACCAATCGCCGCAATGATTTTAAGCGCACGCATAGAAGCAGTAAAAGGATTCATTGTGCCTTCCGATTCTCAGTAGTGAATGTAGACCTTGTCGCCTCGTACGAGCCAATCAAAGACCTGTTTGGCTTCATTCTCTTTCATGTTGATACACCCATGGGATCGCGGTGTACCGAAATCCTCATGCCAGTACGCGGTGTGGAACCCGAAGTCTCGGTAGAACCATGTCAGCCAACGTACATCGGGGAAATACCAGCACTCACCGTTCTCACACCCGCTCAGCGGCTGAATGGTCGTTTTGGCATACACCGCAAAGACCCCAGTGGGGGTTTCGAATCCTGGACCTCCGGAACTGATAACGAAGGTTGTTTCTGCCGATTTCCCATTCATCAGCGTCACCATCTGAGTGGACAGGTTCACATCAGCCCAGTGTGAATTCTCTGCACCGGTAGGCGGCGATGGTGCTGTTTGTACGGTTTCCTCGACGGTGAAGGGTGTCTCAATGAAGGAAGCTTCAATCTGGGTGGACTGACCCGAGGTCAAACATTGGGCAATCTTCGGCGGCAGAAGTTCCCCATGCTGGAGTGACCGCCCAACGACACCCTCTTGGAAGACCCGCAGGACCTTACCCTGAGGATCGATGATGACGACACGGGTAGTCGGCCTAGTATTCAACAGCGGGGTTAGGGTCTGTTCAACGAACTCCATGACCCGTTCCAAATCGAATCGTGCCATCATTCCGCGCTCAGCAGTCGAATCGATGGTCGCCATGGCAGCGATGTCTTCAGCCTTGAGGGTGTAAACAACCTTGCCGTTGAAAATCAGTGAGCATTGAGTTTGCAGTCGGTCATTCACCCAATCCAGTGTGGGTGCAGCCTCCTCGGATGAGATCAGCGGTTCCTTGGGGATCGGAGTCAGTTCCAAGGCGCCCGAGCCTTCGGTCGACAACTGTTCTTCGAGAGACTCCAGATCAGCTTGGCCTACTCCAGTTCCGTCAGCAGACTCGGATAGTTCGTACTTGTGGGTAGTGGCGTTGAACCATACCTCGGCATCCAGGGGTTGAATGAAATCATCGGGGAAGCTGTCGTACAGCCAAGCATTGAACTGATTCTGATCGATCGACAGACTGACAGGAATCGTTGTGAGTTGAGTGGTTCGGTAGACCCAGAAAGGCCGGCTCGACGCGTTCGCAACAGCATCGGCAACCGCATTGCGGTTAATCGTGACCCCGAGATCAGCAGCAGTGGCTGTCTTGGCTTCATCTCCAACCTGGAAATCGATGGTCATCGAAGCTTTGAGTTGATCGATCGCAGAGTCAACCTCATCGACAGGGATGCCGGAGATATCCTGGCTCGCGAGATGGAAACCCGGCAGAGCGCGATCGGCGTAGCTCAGATCCATGACTAGTCCCACAGCCACGGCTACCAGCAGCCAGCCCAGTCCCACACCCGATACAACAAAGATGAGCTTGCGGCGGCTCTTTCGCGGTTCGACACCGATGGCTCGGCGCGGGGCAGCATGGGAGCCGTGCTTAGAGGAGGCGGAGCGTGAGTGCGCAGAAGAGGAGGCGGAGCGTGAACTGTTCTTGGACGAGGACGCAACTGACCGGCTTGGGCGGGTCGATTCTCCGTCCAAGTGCTGCGGCCGCGACTGGAATGCCAGGAGTCCTCCTCTAGTTAGACTGCTTACTTCACATCAACCTGAGACCCGTAGTTGTCAGGTTTGAGATAACAAGTCTACTCCGTCGATGCTCATTTTTCCCTAAGGTGGACTTCAGGGTGAGAGTAACCACGAATCCACCGATCCATGCCTACTACGCGACAGCTGAGTGCGCTGGCTGAGTTGCCACCGCTCTCCAGGATGACCAAGATCAAGTCATCCTGCGCGAAGCGTAGCGGAGTGCAGGACCCCGGCAGCCGACGTATGGACTCAAGCCAGTCATCCCAACCACAGACCCAACGTCGGCTGCCGGGGGTCCTGCCTGTCGGCAGGATGACCGCGGTGTACTGGTGGGAGCCTTGCCTGACGCCTGAATCCACCGATCGGGATAAAGTATTCCCATGACTACATGGGAGTACGCAACCGTACCACTTCTGATACATGCAACAAAGGAGATTCTGGACACATGGGGAAAGGACGGCTGGGAGCTTGTCTGCGTCGTACCGTCTGAAACTGGAGGTAATCCTCTGGCCTATCTGAAGCGTCCTAGGGAAACCGCCTAATGGCCCGTGTCTCATTGGCGGCTCGCAGACAGCGTGCGCTGGAGATTCTTGATATTCTAGAAGCAACCTATCCGCAGGCTCGCTGTGAATTGAGGTTTGCTTCCGTTTTCCAGTTGCTGACCGCCACGATCCTGTCAGCACAATGCACCGATGTCGGTGTCAACAAGGTGACTCCGAAGCTCTTTGACCGCTATCCGGGGCCCTATGAGTTGGCGGCGGCGAGTCATGGTGACGTGGAGACAATCATTCACTCCACCGGTTTCTATCGGGCCAAAGCAGACTCGATTATCCGCATGAGCCAGATGCTCGTGTCACAGTTCGGCGGCAAGGTGCCGCGTACTCTAGATGAACTGGTGAAGCTGCCGGGAGTGGGGCGTAAGACAGCAAATGTCGTACTCAGCGAAGCCTTCGGCGTACCAGGAATCACCACCGACACCCATGTGATGCGGCTCTCACGCCGCCTGGGGTGGTCCAAACACAAAGACCCAGAAAAGGTTGAAGCAGAACTAGGCCGACTCTTCCCAGAAGACACCTGGATCACCCTATGCCACGTCGTCATCTGGCATGGCCGCCGCCGCTGCCACGCCCGCCGCCCTGCCTGCGGCGCCTGCCCTGCAGCAGACCTCTGCCCCTCCTTCGGCGAAGGAGAAACAGACCCAGAAAAAGCCGCCGCCCTAGTCACCCAACCCCCACCCGTGTCCTAGCCCAACCCCACCCATGTCCTAACCCGTCCCCACCCGTGTCCTAACCCGTCCCCACCCGTGTCCTAACCCAACCCCAAGCACACCCCCATCCTCCAACCTGCGGTGGGTTTTGCCCTCACATCCTCTGTCCTGCGGTGGGTTTTTCCCTCATCCTCTGTCCTTCGGTGGGTTTTGTCGTGAAAAGGCGACAAAATCCACCGCCAGGAAGGGGACGTTGACAAAATCCACCGCCAGGAAGGGGGCGTTGACAAAATCCACCGCCAGGAAGGGGGCGTTGACAAAATCCACCGCCAGGAAGGGGACGCGGAGAAAACCCACCGCCAGAAAGTGGAATGGCGGCAGAATCTAGGTCTTAGATTCGTATGTGCGGAGGGGAGACGCTGGTAGTCTGGAGGGGTTGAGGAGGAAAGATGTCTAGTCCTGTCGAGATTGGTGATCTGGTTAACAGCATCACTGCGGATGTGCGTTCGATCATCTCTGATGAGATTGCGCTGGTGAAGGAGGAGTTACGCCCCTCGATTCGTCGGGTGGGAGTGGGCAGCGGCCTCATTGGTGCGGCAGCGTACTTCGTGATCTCTGCGACGATCGTACTCTGGTTCGCGGTTGCCTCAGGTTTTGCCTGGCTCTTCGCAGGAACCACCAAGCTGAGTATGTTCGCCTGCATCTTTTTGGGTACGGTGTGTGCCATCGTCCTGCTGCTGATCATTGCCGGTGTCTTTGTCCTGCTGGGCGGCAAGTCCTTCTCAAAGATCAAAGGCCCCGAGAAATCACCAGAATCTGTTGCTATGACGGTCTCGGCAATCGCAGAAGGAATTCAGGACGGAAACCACCGAGTCGCAGCAGAGCTCAAAGATGCTGATTCTGTGATTACTATGCCGGCAGTTCCGGCTCGGGCTATTTCGGAGCCAGGCTTCACACCGAGGATTCCTGTGGGAGGATCCTCGACGTTCTAATTAAACCTGAATCCACCGATCCATGCCTACTACGCGACACTAGCTGAGTGCGCTGGCTGCGTTGCCACCGCTCGGCAGGCGTCCAGCCTGCCTTCCCGGTGGTCGCCTTGCCAGCACACCCATCTAGTGCCGCTCGTAACGGCAGCGATCGGTGGATTCGGGTTAAAGCGCGATCGACAGGCCTTCGTCTTCTTGAACAAGCGGGGCCGTGATGTTCGACTGGTCGACTTGGGCTCTCCAACACTTGATCTGGTAGGGGAGCATCATGGGGTCGGGGACTCGGGCATAACTGTCATAGAGCTTTCCGATTTCGTTGACCATGTCTTCGCGTTCGGCATCATCGAGTTGGTCAGCTCCGGGTGCTCCCCGGGCACTATTCTGAAGCTGGGTACGGGTCGAGGGCACCCAGAGGCGGAATGACGTGGTGTCTACTCGGGGGAAATACCCGGACTCATATAAGGCTGAGACAGAGGCGGTTCCCTGATCGTTGGTCATGGCGTTCGGAAGATACTGGTGAACAATCTTCTTGAGTTTCTTCACCCAGGGTACGGAATCGTCACGAATCACGTACGCCACTCCGATTCTTCCCTGCGGACGCAGGACTCGTGCACATTCCGCGAGCGTCACACCCAGATTAAGAGTATGGAAATTCTGGACGGACACCACCGCTGAGAACAGGCGAGGATCGAAGGGTAGTTCCTCAGAGGTTCCCACGACTCCGCGGATTCTTGACCATGCCCCCGTGGTCATCCGAACGGCTTTCAGATTAGGATCAATCACGGTCACGGCATTCCCAGCCCGAGCCAAAGCCGGGCCGTAATTAACAGATGCACCCACGAGCAGAACATTCCCGCGCTCAGCCCCTGTAAGCCAGTTCAGTGCTTCTCTGGACATCATTGAAACGGAAGCCACGGGTGAACTCTACTGAAGAACCCCTGCTAATACCCTGTATTCACACGCATAAATCTGCTAGTTGCCCACAGTTTTTTCTTGATGAGCAAAGTTATCCACAGATTTGTGCCAAATTCGCATTGACGCAACGTGGAAGTCAATAGTTCTGACATGCAGCAGAAACACACCCCTGCCACCCTTCTCAGTGCCGATTCTCGTCTGATCCACCATGCGCAAGCCTGCGCCGCTGCCATGAGTGTTCCCATCACTGTGGTGGCAGAACCAGAGGAGATGAAGACACTGTGGCGTACCTCACCGGCGGTTCTGATCGGCAGTGATCACATGGCCAGTCTTGCCGGTTGCGGGCTACCAGCGCGAGACCAGGTGTATCTGCTAGGAACTGGTGATGTTCACCAAGAGCTGTGCCGATGGTCGATGCCGCTGGGGGCTTCAGTCATTGTTCTCCCCGAGGGCTCCAAGTGGCTCTCCAGGGTGATTGCAGGCAGGACAGGGGTATCATCCGGCGGTGCGGTGGTGGCAGTCAGAGCCGGAGTCGGCGGGGTCGGAGCATCGACACTGTGTGCCGGCCTTGCGATGGCAGCGAAGAACCGTTCACTCAAGGTGGCTTTGGTTGATGCTGATCCGCTGGGAGGAGGGATTGACCTGCTCTTGGGAGGGGAATCGATCCAAGGATGGCGCTGGGATAAGCTCCGCAATGCCGCAGGGCAGATCGCCGACATCACCTCGATGCTGCCCAGTGTCGCCGGAATCACCGTTGTCTCGATGGAGCGGGCCGACGAGGTTCTTCCACCGCCTGATCAAGCTGTGGAAGCTGTTGTTGATTGTCTGGGACGCAGCCACGATCTTGTGTTGATTGATGCCGGTCGTACGATGCCACAGGCCGGTTCTCCGCGCCGTACTCTCGTGGTTGCTGCTGCGACTATTCGGGCTCTGGCTGCTGCGCGGTCCAGTCTTGCTGGGATCGACCGGGATCATGCTGGACTGGTCGTACGCAAACCTGGATCGGTGTCGGCGATGGATGCTTCGCGGACTGTGGGTCTGCCATTAGTGGGAGTAATCCCGATGATGAAGGAGCTTCCTCGCCTAGCCGATCAAGGAATACCACCGTGGGTGCGAGGATGGAAGAAGCCCTGCAACACTATCCTTTCCTGGTGTTTGGGTGAGTCAGACTTGCCTGCGCGGGCTAAGTACGGGATTCCAGCCGTCCGTGAGCATCGGTAGGCAGCCCATGGATACGATTGCCCGCGACGTACGACGCCATCTGGCTCTGATTGGGCGTGATGGAAGCGCTGAGGATATCGCTGAAGCCTTGCGTGCAACTGGTCAGGTGGTTTCTGATGCAGCGGTACTGAGCATCCATGATGAGATTGCCCGTGATGCGCTAGGGATCGGGGTCTTGGAGCCATTGCTGAACCTGGAGTCCTTGACAGACATTGTGGTGAATGGCCCTGATCAGGTATTTGTCGATCAGGGGCACGGTCTTGAGTTAACCGGAATCCGATTCGATGATGACCATGCCGTACGAGCCCTCGGGGCGCGCCTAGCTGCCTCGGTGGGGCGCCGTCTGGATGATGGCTCTCCGTTTGTGGATGCCCGGCTGGCCAATGGGGTGCGCTTTCACGGAGTTCTTGGTCCGATTGCGCACCCTGGAACCTGCCTGTCGTTGAGGATCCCGTCCAAGAAGCGGATGTCTTTTGAGGATTGGGAGAGGTCGTTCAGTGTGGATCCGCAGGCTGGACGAATCCTGCGCCGATTAGTTGAGAAGAAGGCGGCATTCCTGGTCTCCGGGGGTACGGGGTCGGGAAAGACCACTTTGCTGGCGGCAATGCTGTCACTGGTGGATTCCGGGCAGCGGTTGGTGATTGTCGAGGACTCTCGAGAACTGGACCCTGATCATCCTCATACTGTCTGGCTGGAGTCAAGGCCAGTTAACGGCGAAGGGGCAGGGCTGATTACGATGACAGATCTTGTTCGCCAAGCCCTGAGAATGAGGCCGGATCGTCTGGTGGTCGGTGAGGTTCGCGGGGGAGAATTGCGGGATCTGCTTCAAGCGCTCAATACCGGTCATGAAGGAGGATGCGGAACCATTCACGCCAATAGCTTGGCGGATCTTCCTGCTCGGTTGGAAGCACTGGGAGCCTTGGGCGGACTATCCCGTGAAGCTACCCATGCTCAAGTAGCTGCAGCACTATCAGTGGTGGTCCATGTTAGCCGCCGAGGCTCGGCTAGAGAGGTATCCCAGATCGGGCTGCTGAGGCGGGACCCAACAGGAATAAGTACACGGCTAGCATGGTCTCGTCAGGGGCATCAGGTGAGCCAAGAAGAGGCGTGGGATGAGTTGCTGGAGTTTCTGTCATGACCGTCGTCGTCGTGGGTGCTGCGGTTGCGTGTGCGTTGTTCTTGGTTCCATCACCCGGGCCTGGTTTGAAACGACTGGAAGGTGCGGTTCACAAGCGAAGAAATCGCACCAATCCGTGGGTGGTTGCCATCCTAATCTGCCTGGGAGGTGTCCTGGCAGGAGTCTTTTCACCGCCTGTGGCAGTTATGACAGCCCTGGCGATGATCACGACGACTGTAGCCTGGGTGATGTACTCGCGCCGTACGCAGAAGCGAGCCTTGGCGCGTACCGTGGAAGTTGCCAGGGCAGCACAGATACTGGAGTCTCTGGTTGGGCTGGGTCATGTCCCTGCTGTGGCATTGTCACTGACAGCCGAAGAATGCTCAATCATCGAACCGGCTGTCGCGGCACTGCGCATGGGAGGGGACCCAGCGGCGGTATTGGAGGAATTATCACGCCAGGAAGGGCAGGCTGGCTTAGCCCGCATCGGGCATGCCTTAGCGGTGTCCCATGCCAGCGGCGGATCCATGCATGCCAGCCTTCAGCAAGTACGGGACTCCTTGGATGAGGCAGTTCAGACTGCCGGTTTGGTCGCATCTGAGTTAGCTGGGCCTCGGGCAACAGCCCAGATTCTTGCGCTGCTTCCGTTGTTCGGGTTGGGGATTGCCTATTCTCTGGGTACGAATCCCTTCACCTTTCTCACAGGGCAGCTTCTAGGGCGGATCTGTCTGCTGGCTGGTGTCGGGTTTGGCTGCGCCGGGGTGGTGTGGTCGGAAATTCTCACCAGAACAGCGGAACCATCCAAGCGAACCCAGCAGAGCAGGGGGAGATGATGACCTGGCTTTGTGGGCTAACCGCTTTTCTTGCAGTGTGGCTCTGGCTTCCCCCCGACGTTCTTCAACGCATCGGTGTTGTGGGTTCTTCGTCTTCCGGAGTGAGGTCATCAGGGGCGTGGTTGAGCCGAGTACCCTCCTGGGCTCATCCGGTGCCGGGGGCGATGGAGTCCAAGAAGCGCTGGCAGATCGGCGGTCTGGGGGCACTGGTCGCGGTGATCTATGGATGGAGTCTGTCGCCGGTAGTCCTTGTCATTGCCCCGATTCTTGCTGTGGCAGGGTGGATCCTTCTTGGCCGCTTCGAACCAAGCCGAGTGCGTCAGCGGCGACTGGAGCTTCTTCACAGCCTTCCTGAGGCACTCGACCTGGTGACTGCATGTTTGCGTGCCGGCCAGCCTCTGAGCAATGCCATCCAAACTGTCTCAACTGCGATGGGTCCGCCGATTCGAGACCAATTCGATGCGGTGACCAATGCTATGTCGGTGGGGATGTCGCAGGAACAAGCCTGGAGGATTCTTGCGACTGACCCAGTCATGGGCGGTATCGCCAGAGATATTTCCCGAAGTACGACGTGGGGGACAGCCATGACTGATGTCCTGACTCACCACAGCGGTGAACTGCGAACCAGAAGCAAACTGGAACGTTTGGGGGCGGCTAAGGCAGTTGGAGTCAAAGGGGTGATTCCTCTGGGAGTCTGCTACCTACCGGCATTCATTCTGCTGGGTGTTGTTCCGGTGATCGTCGCTGGTTTGGGGTCTTTGGGATGGTAGTGCTCTTTATCCACAGGGTTGCCTGGAAAAACTCAGTTATCCACAGGCTTGATCTCCAAGAGCAGTTCGAGTCTACGAAGACCCATAGTTCCTAATGTTCACACGGAACACGCGCCAAGGGCGCACAATAAAGGAGCACAAATGAAGTCATTGTTGTCGAAGTTGAAGTCCAAGCTGTTCGGTCACCGCGAAGCTGGTATGGCCACAGCGGAGTATGCAGTCGGAACAGTCGTGGTGATTTCCATCGCCACTATCATCTACAGGATCATCGCCTCTGAGCCGTTCAGAGATGCAGTCTGGAATCTCATCCTGTGGCTCTTCCGCCTCATCACCGGGATCTCGGGAGAGTAGAAGACCAGGGGTGCAGGATCAGCGTGGCGTCTGGTCCTGCATCCCAATCCAGGACAGGACTCCTCATGAAACCAAAAACAATTCATCCCAACTATCAACGAGGTTGGGCAACTGTAGAAACAGCCTTCGCCGCCTTAGGGCTCGGGTTGGCTCTTGTCGTCTGCGCAGGTGCCCTCGGGGTCACCGTGGATTACATACGATGCAATGAGGCTGCAGCACAACTGGCGCGCTGCGCCGCCATAGATGACCTGGAAGCCATGACAGCCATCATAGATAGACTCCCCGAAGCAGCACAGTGGGAGATCCAGCGTATCGACGACTCGATCATCGTCACCATCACAATCAGCCGCCGACCGTGGGGAAGATGGCTCCCCGCAATCAACCTAACAGCCCAAGCCGAAGCCGCCTATGAAGCAGGTACGAGATGAGGACTGAACGTGACAATGGAGTAGGAACACCGCTAGCAGTGCTAGGCATACTAGCCCTAGCAATAGCCATCTTCATCATCGGCGCGATCCTTGTCCACGTCGTAGCCATCCACAAAGCCCAATCCATCTCCGACCTAGCCGCCCTAGCCGCAGCCACTGCAGCCACTGCGTCGTACGACGACCATCAAGCCTGTACCAAGGCATCCGAGGTCGCCCAAGCCAACGGCGCCCGCCTCACCTCCTGTGAGATTCAAAGAGCTGGAGTCGAAGTAGCGGCAGCCGTCGAAGTAATGATCCTGGTGACCTGGAAAATCCCAGGCCTTCCCCAAGAAGCCAACTCCACCTCCTACGCCGGCAACCCCAGCCCCGAGACTCTTCGGTAACACCATGAGAAAAGATTCTATGAATGCTACTCCGAATATCCTGTCACGTTCACGTCAATATAACAGAACTGTTATACTCAATACCATGCGTGGCGGTGATTTGATTCGAGAAGCAAGGAAACGTGCTGGTTTGACTCAGGCTGAGTTAGCAGAACGGGCAGGGACAACCCAATCGGGAGTTGCTCGATGGGAGTCCAACCGAACGCTGCCTACACTTCAGGATGTCACGAGACTTGTGCGGCTATGCGGCCTAGACCTGGAAGTTGCACTGGTACCTCGGGATGATAGTGACACTGCTCAAGCCGAGAGACTCCTGGCACTAACTCCGCAAGAGAGACTCGAACGCCATCAGCGAATGATTGCGCAACTGAGGGAGATGCAAAGTGCGAAGTGAACTCAATCTTGAACAACTATTCCGGATTCTGGATCAACGAGTGCTGCCCACCCTACGAGAGCTACTGTCGAAGATCTCTTAATCGAGTGGGACAAAACCGAACTGTATGGCTCTGGCACAGTATGAGATGCTGTACAGGTGACATACATGGATGCGATTGCTCGGTTGCGTGAAGATCTTTCTCGCGCAGGATACACAGCGGACAAGGTTGTTGAGGCGATCACTGATCAGGGACAACTGGCTCTGACGAGAAACCACACTGTGGCTGCAACCAGGGCTCTCGCTGGTCGAGATGATCCCTTGGCAACTCTCATTCGGTTGTTTATTCTTCAGCAGCCCCAGCCAGCCCCGGCAGTCGCTCACGCACTTGATGTCGATTCCCTGATGCGGTTGGGGATTCTGCAAGCCCACACTGATGGGTTTCGCGCTGCACTGGATATTCGACCCTATGCTCATGAGATTGATCAGGTCTACGGTTGGGTGGTCTCTGATCATGTAGCTGAACTGGACACCCGCGATTGTCCCCCTTCACCAGACCTCGTATTGGGTGTGAATCCAGCATCAATGAGCTTGGCTCAAATCACCCCTGCGCGTCAGGTGGAAGGAGCCTTGGATTTGGGTACGGGCTGCGGAATCCAGAGTCTCCATCTGGCCAAACACGCCAGCCAGGTGGTTGCCACCGATCTCAATCCGCGCGCTCTGACCCTGGCAACCCTGACTTTCGCTCTCAATGGGATTGAAGCTTCGACCAAACTTGGCTCCCTCTATGAACCAGTCGCGATGCAATCCTTCGACATGATCGTCACCAACCCACCCTTCGTCATCGCCCCTCAGGTTGGCCAACGACTGACCTATCGCGAAACCGAATACCCCAGTGATGAGTTCATGAAAGCCGTCATCCAAGGAGCCGAACCACGGCTCGACCCAGGCGGATCCCTCCACATCGTCGGCAATTGGGCGCATATCACGGGCCAAGATTGGCGCCAGCGAGTCCAGGAGTGGATCCCCCAAGGTTGTGACGCGATCATGATCCAACGAGAGGTTCTCGACCCGTACGAATACATCGAAATCTGGTTAGCCGATGCAGGGCTTCGAGGCAGACAGGAGTACATCCAGCGATACGATCAATGGCTGACCTATTTCGACGAACTGAAGATCGAAGCAGTAGGTATGGGCTGGCTCACCATGGTCAAATCTGGTTCCGAGACTCCGCGCGTCATCACCGAGCACTGGCCGTACGCCGTCAACGACGACGTAGCCGATGATCTGATGGCTCACCTGACAGCAATGAAGTACGCCGACCTCCCCGACGAGGAAATCCTCAAAACCGGTTGGGTCCTAGCCGACGGAACCATCCAAGAATCCACCGGTACCCCCGGAGAACCAGACCCTTCCCACATCGTCCTGCGCCGCACCGACGGCCTAGGCAGAGCCCACGAAGTCTCCACAGCCTCCGGCGGAATCCTCGGAGCCTGCGACGGCGACCTCCCCCTAGGAACCATCATCAACGCCGTAGCGGATCTTCTCGACCAAGATCACCAGGCTCTCACCAGCAACATCCTTGCCGAAATCCGAACCCTCATCTGTCAAACCTGGCTCACCGCGACGTGACAGTGGGGGCGAGCGCATCGAGGAGACATTGCCGCGTCTTCTCGACACACCCTCTGGAGCCCCAGGGGAACAACACCTCGGTCATCCTGCCGCAAGGCAGGACCCCCGGCAGCCAACGTAGGGTCTGTGGACCGCCACCCCGGTCATCCTGCCGTCAGGCAGGACCCCCGGCAGCCGACGTAGGGTCTGTGGTCAGGCTTGTCTTCTTATAGTCCATACTTTGGCTGCCGGGGGTCCTGCCTGGCGGCAGGATGACGGGTGGTCGGCTGTTAGGTCTTGGGCGACAAAAAGCACCGTCCTCTTTGTCACATCCAGGGGTACTATATATATCCGCGTTTCCCAGATCCTCAATAGATCGCTAAGGTTAGGTCTCGGTACGTTAGATATGAGAGGGTGGTGCACATGAGCGGAAAGAAGCTTGTGATCGTGGAGTCGCCGACAAAGGCATCCAAGATATCGTCGTATCTGGGGTCCGGTTATATTGTGGAGTCGTCGCGTGGCCATGTCAGGGATCTGCCGACGACTGCGGCTGAGATTCCGGCTAAGTACAAGAAGGAGAAGTGGGCACGCACTGGTGTTGATGTTGATAATCAGTTCAAGCCGCTTTACGTTGTCTCCACTGACAAGAAGAAGACCATCGCTGACCTCAAGAAGAAGCTAGCCGAGGCTGACGAACTCTTGCTCGCCACTGACGAGGACAGGGAAGGGGAGGCCATCGCCTGGCACCTTCTCGAAGAGCTCAAGCCCACAGTTCCGGTCAAGCGCATGGTTTTCCACGAGATCACTCAACAAGCTATCCAAGCCGCAGTAGCGAATCCGCGTGAGGTCGATTCCGATCTGGTCGATGCCCAGGAAACCCGGCGCATCCTTGACCGTCTCTATGGGTACGAAGTCTCGCCCGTACTGTGGAAGAAGGTTATGCCGCGTCTGTCAGCGGGACGAGTGCAGTCGGTTGCCACGCGCCTCATCGTAGACCGTGAAAAAGAGCGGATGGCTTTCCGCAGTGCCAGCTATTGGGGGATAACAGCGGAGTTCGATGGCGGTGAATCTGCTGATCCGCGCCGATTCTCCACGCGCCTGTCTAGGATCGGTGAGACCAAGGTCGCCCAGGGCCGCGACTTTAATTCGCGCGGCGAACTGCGAAGCGGCCTCATTGCTCTGACCCAAGACCAAGCCACAGCCCTGACCAAGGTTCTCGAAACTGCCGAGTGCTGCGTACGCGATGTCGAGTCGCGCCCTTATACGCGCCGCCCGTACGCACCGTTTAGAACAACCACCCTCCAGCAGGAAGCCGGGCGCAAACTAGGATTCACCGCACAGCGTACGATGGCTGTTGCCCAAGACCTCTATGAAGCTGGCTGGATCACCTATATGAGAACAGACTCGGTGACCCTATCCACGCAAGCTATTCAAGCGACACGGGCCCAGGTTGAGAACCTCTACGGCCCCAAGTACCTCCCCGCCAAGCCGCGCGTCTACACCTCCAAGGTCAAAAACGCCCAAGAGGCTCACGAGGCTATTCGCCCAGCCGGTGAGTCTTTCCGTACCCCGAAAGAGTCCGGTCTCAAAGCTGACCAACTGCGTCTCTATGAACTGATCTGGATGCGCACCCTCGCCTCGCAGATGGCTGATGCTGAAGGTGAGTCTGTCACAGTACGCATCGAAGCCAGCCACGATCCCATCGACATCAACGACAAACAGATCACCCGATGCCGATTCCGCGCATCTGGGCGTACAGTGTCATTCCCAGGCTTCCTCAAAGCTTATGTGGAGTCCACCGACGACCCCGATGAGTCAGCCGACGATGCCCAGGCGCGCTTGCCCCAACTGACCAAGGGACAGCCGCTAAGCTGCCTCGACGTCACACCCACCGGGCACGAAACCAAGCCGCCAGCCAGATACACAGAGCCCTCTCTGGTTGCCAAGCTGGAGGAACTCGAGATCGGACGTCCGAGCACCTACGCTTCCATTATCAGAACCATCACTTCGCGCGACTATGTCTTCAAGCGCGGAGCTGTTCTGATCCCCACATGGCTAGCCTTCGCGGTGACGCGTCTGCTCGAAGAACAGTTCTCGCAGCTTGTCGACTACGCCTTCACTGCCACGATGGAAGACGACCTCGACGAAATCGCCCGCGGCGACGCCAAGAGGCTTGATATCCTCAACCGCTTCTATTTCGGCTCCGATGCCACGCCGGGGCTCAACACCTTAGCCACAGACTTAGCAGACATCGATCCGCGCAAGATTTCCACCTTCGAGATTCCTGGGGACGAGGGGTTGTGCCTCCATGTGGGCAGGTACGGGCCGTACATCCAGGATGGATTTGGCAACAAGGTCACGATCCCCACCGATATGCCTCCGGATGAACTCACCGAAGACAGAGCATCAGCGCTTCTCAAAGCGCCAGCCGCACAGGAATGGGAGCTAGGAACTGCCTCGGACACGGGATACCGCGTGGTCGCCAAGGAAGGCCGCTACGGCCCCTATGTCACCGAGATTCTTCCGCAGGACGCTCCCAAGGGTGCCAAGCCGCGAACCGGTTCCCTGTTCTCGACGATGGCACTCGATACTGTCACCCTCGAACAAGCAGAGCGCCTGATGAGCCTCCCGCGCAGTCTCGGAACCCTTGATGATGTTGAGGTCACCGCTCAGAACGGGCGCTATGGCCCCTACATCAAGCGAGGCAACGACTCGCGTCCGCTGCCTAGTCAGGAAGCCATCTTCGAGATCACCCTCGATCAGGCCAAGGCTCTTCTCGATGTCCCGCCCGTACGCGCTGCCAGCCGTACCTCAGGACCTCTACGTGAGTTCGGAGCCGACCCGGAAACAGGTAAGCCAGTCACGCTGAAAGACGGCCGCTTCGGTCCCTATGTCACTGACGGTACGACCAACGCCACCTTGCGCAGAGCTGATTCCGTGGAGGACATCACCGCAGAACGTGCTTTTGAACTATTAGCCGAAAAGAGGGCAAAGCCTCCGGCACCAAAGAAAACCACACGGCGGACAAAAAAGTAAATCCGGCATTACAGTTTGACCTCAGATAAGGTGTATCCATGATCAAGAAGAATGGAATGCTCATCGTTTTTGAAGGCGGTGATGGAGCGGGGAAATCCACGCAGTCTGCTCGGCTTGCAGCTTGGTTATGCGACATGGGATATCAAGTACGCGCCACCTTTGAGCCCGGAGATACTGAACTCGGTGCCAAGGTACGCCAGATCGTCCTACACTCCAAGGTTGAGATGTGCCCCAAAGCTGAGGCGCTGCTCTACTTAGCTGACAAAGCCCAGCACGTCGCCGAGGTCATTAAACCCGCTCTAGAAGCAGGAATGATCGTCATCTCTGATCGCTATGTCGACTCGACTATTGCCTACCAGGGTGCCGGGCGAGCCCTTAGTGATGAAGAAGTCAGCCGCATCGCCTGGTGGGCTGTATCTGACTTGGTTCCCGATCTGACTGTCTTGATGGATGTGCCAGTCACCCAAGGACTCTCGCGCAAAGATGTCTTGGATCGAATTGAGTCGGCTGGGCTGGAGTTCCATGAGAGAGTACGCGACCACTTCCTCGCCCTGCCATCGAGCCAACCGGGCGCTTATCTGGTAGTCAACGGGCGTGATCCCAAGGATGAGGTGACCGCACAGATCCGTGAGTGCATCCAAGGGATCATCGATCACAGCGGACATGTACTTGCCCGTGAAGCCTGACAAGGTTTGCGTCGTGCAGCCCGCGGAGAATCAGACGATCGCAGAACTCTTGGAGCGAAAATCTGTGCGCGTCTTCGAACCCACACCAATCCCCGATGATGTCAAAGAAACCATTCTGGCATGCGGGTTTGCAGCCCCAACAGCGGGCAACCAGATGCTCTACACCATCCTTGACATCGAAGACGAACAGATCAAAGCCCAATTAGCTGACCTGTGCGATGACCAGCCGTTCATCGCTACCGCGCCATGGGTATTGGTCTTCCTTGCGGATTGCCGCCGATGGTTCGACACCTATCGTGAAGCTGGAGATGACCCTCGTACTCCCGGTGTCGGTGATTTAGTTTTGGCGTGCGAGGATGCTCTGATCGCCGCTCAAAACATGGTGGTCGCTGCACACTCACTGGGTATGGGGAGCTGCTATATCGGCGACATTTTGGAAAACCGCGAGAAGATCTGTGAACTACTCACTCTGGATCCATGGGTTTTTCCTGCGACTCTGCTTGTCTTCGGCTATCCCACAGTACAGCAGACCAGACGTACCAAACCTCCGCGGTTCGCTCGGCAGTACATCGTCATGAAGGATCGCTATCGCCGCTTGTCAGCCGAGGAACTGAGGGCAATGATCGAAGAACGCGGAGATCAGTTCGATACCTTTGTTCCCCGGTTCTGTGCACGCAAATACTCTTCCACTTTTGCCCAAGAGATGACCCGCAGTGTTGCAGAGTATCTTCAACAGTTTGCTGGTTTAGAAAAAGAATCATAGGCGACGAGAATTCTCAGTGTTTTCTGAGAATCGGTGGTCAATACTAGAGTCAGAACAAGGCCTAGGAGTTCGCGATGAGCATTATCTCGGAACATCGGATGGGCCTTGTTGCGCATATAAAGACGGATCGAAACCACGCGATCGCTTGCCGTCAATGTAATCGAGGCCCTCATAGTAGCCATGAACTGCACGACCCCTTTGACATAGAAGCGTTGAAGCACAGACTCCCATCAGGTGCTCCGCTGACCGTACTCATGCGTAGTTCTCGCCACTAAGTGCTCGATCCGGTGTGATTTCCCCCGGATCGAGCAGGGGCTTCGTCCAATCCCCGGTCATGCTGCCGTAGGCAGTACCCCCGGCGGCCGACGTAGGGTCTGTGGTAGAGATTCTCTCACTTAAGTCCATACTCAGCCACCCGGTCATCCTGCCGAAGGCAGGACCCCCGGCGGCCGACGTAGGGACTGTTGTGCAGATCTCTACCCAGGACCCTACGTCGGCTGCCGGGGGTCCTGCCTGGCGGCAGGATGACCGGGGGGCTTGGGTCGGTCGTGTCATGCGCTTGGTCACAGTGTCCAGTTATGCATCCCTTTGACATATCCCCACGACAAAAACTGCTACTTGAATGCGCGAGTATCCTGACCTTTGTTGATTTGTTCTTTGGGATTGTATGAGGGAACAGAGCACGGGGGGTCTTCTGGCGCCGAGGTGCCAGCCAACAACAAAGTAGTGTCCTGATCGGCTTTGAGCTGCGCTCTTTTGCGCGCGCATTTTTCCGGTCAGGTGCTTTAAAAAAAACACGGGAAGATGACATCCGACATGGGTACACAAACGTTTGGGAATAACAATTCACAATTTGGCGTTGGAGCTAAGAACAGCGTGAGATCGACTCACTCTGGAGATTTCCGCAGAAGAGGAGTGAATCCGATGAGGAATTTACTGTTTCGATATCTCGCAACTGCCGTAGCTTTAGCAATGGTGATTACTACGGTTGCGCTAGTTGCTAATGAAGCAGGACCAACACCAGCACACGGAGCTCCAGGAACACCCGGTGTACCGAAACCCGGGGTCACGGTCTCATACGAGGACTTCGAAAATGCGATGAGCTTGCCGGTGAGCGTCCTCAACTATCGAGGCTCCTCGGCTTCCGGCAAATCCATTTATACGGCCCACCCTTCTTATCTGCCGGGCGCCAATAGCTGCAATGGGTGGGTGATGTCCGCAGCATCTCCGGTGGCATCCGAGGCTGGATGCTACAGAGCAGGCAACTCTGGGTGGGCAATCAACACGGTGCTAGCCAAGGTCATCGGGCAAGCTCAGGGGATGGATCTAGAGACATCGATGAATAACGGTGCTTGGGCATCGGCCACCAACCAGGAATATGGCACTCAGGAAGCAGGCACAGTCCTGGATACAGTGTCGACCTCGGTGACATCGCAACCTGGCCGCTTCTACTCCATCGAAGCCTATATCGCGGCAGTGAACTGTAATTCTGGAAAACCAGCCATGGACATTTCACTCACCTTTGAGGATCACTCACACAAACTTCTGACAGGTTTTAGCCCTTGCGGTAACGCTATCCCAAACTTCGCGCCCGGTTCCAACTCGGTCTATGTTTCGAATCCCAAGACACCAGCGGTGAAGGCAAGTGTCGCCGAACAGATGGGAGTCCGGTTCACCAACACGAGGACCTTTGGTTCCGGTAATGACTTCGCTATCGATGGTATCCGCATCGTCGATGTCACCCCCGCACTCGATCACACCTTTACCCCAGCAGTTATTCCTGTTTCCGGCTCAGCCAACTGGACCTTCACCATCACCAACACAGCAGAATTGGCCGCCAAGACTGGTTGGACCTTCTCGGTGCCCATGCCTGCAGGGATGACTACCCAGGGAGCTCCGACAACCACCTGCTCCGGCGGTGCCGCAACGGTATCCTCCGGAGTTTTGTCTGTGGTCGGCAACCTTCTCAAAGACCAGGTTTCATGTACGGTCACCGTTCCGGTCACCAGCACAGAAAATAAGGTCTTCACTGTTCCAGGAACCGCCTTCACTGTGGACGGGGTCACCATCCCCGGTGATGCCTCGTTGACCATGTCATCACTGACATTGGCAGCTTCGGCTAACCCGACTGGCATCAGCAAATCCGGCGCGGTCGTGAACTACACCTTCACTGTGACAAACCCCTCGACAGTCGCTGTGAGCGGACTCACCGTGACCGCTGCCGGACCGTACACAGGGACAACCTCACCCGGCTTCTCGGGTGCGGGTAGCCTCGGGGCAATCACCTGCGATAAGACCTCGATTCCTGCAGGAGGCTCCACCACCTGTCACGCTGCGTACACCACCACCACAGCAGACTTGAGTGTGGAACAGATCAACCTCACAGCCCGAGCCTCAGCCACAGCCGCTGGTGCACTGGCTCCGACGGTGTCTCATACCTCCTCAGCCACGGTCGCCGTACTCAAAGAGTTCCCCAGTATTTCCCATGGTTTCGTCCCCTCAGCAATTCCCGTGAACGGGACATCGACGCTGACCTACACCATCCACAACTCCACAAATATGACGGCAAAGACTGGGTGGAGCTTCGCAGTCATGCTCCCAGCAGGTGTCACAGCTACTGGCACAGCAACGACGAACTGCCCTGGCGGCTCTGCCAGCATGGGTGGAAACCGTCTGACCGGTTCCGGTAATCTCAATGCCGATCAGCTCTCGTGTACGGTCACCGTACCTGTAACGACCGCAGCAAACGGCACCTATACGATCCAAGGCAGCGCCGTCACTGCCACCAATGCCGAGATTCCCACATCCGCAGCCACACTATCCACCTCCCAGCTAGCCATGACTGCCTCCGTAGACCCGTCAACAGTCGGCGGAGCAGGGGGCACCACAGACTTCGTATTCGAGGTCACCAATACCGGTACAGTCGCCGTGAACGGGGTGACTATCACTGCTGAAGGTCCCTACACCGATAATTCGACACCTGGTTTCTCGGGTACGGGCATGCTCGGTTCTATCGTCTGCGACCAGACAGCCATTGCAGCCGGAGGATCCACCACCTGCCGCGCTACCTACTCTGTTTCCCAGAATGATATGAATCTCGGAAAGGTCTTCCTGACCGCTCAAGCATCAGCAACAGGTGAAGGTGCCGAGACCACCACAAGGTCTAACTTAAGTTCGGCAACCCTGTCGCTGGTTCAGACAATCGGGCTTTCTGGTCTCGGTGTCAATGAACCTACGATGACCGACGCAAACCAGCAGGTGACCTTCGAGTTCGAAATCACCAACAACTCAACCTTCTCAGTGACCGATCTCTTCCTGCTACCTGTCGATTTCTCAGGTACGGGGACGGCTCCGGTGCTGTCCTGCGCGCAGACAACCTTGGTCGCCAAGGAAACAACGATCTGCTCGGGAACCTACACAACCACAGCCGATGATGTCGGGGCCAAGCATGTCATTCTTAGCGTTGAAGCAGCAGCCGGTTCACTAGCGGGAACAGTGATGTCTGCTCAGATCGACTCAAACCTGACCCTGGTTGCCGGAACTCCGGTTGCCCTTGAGTCCAGTCTGAGCGTGGATCACACCTCGGCTGTTTTCGGTACGAACATCGTAGCAACAGTGCTCGTACGTGATAAGAACCTCACCGTAGTTCCCGATGTGGAAGTCAGCTTCACAGTCACAGGGCAGGGAGACTTCGGTGGATTCAAGGTGCCGCAACAATCCACAACATGCACCACAAACGCTGCCGGTGTCTGCTCAGTAACACTGACAAGCCGTGTGGTCGAAAAGGTAACACTGAGCGCCGAAATCACTGTCGGCACCTCGGTGCCGGTCACAGGCTCAGGAATGACGCTGTCCTTCCTGCCTGGCCCAGTTGATGCCATGACCTCATCGATGTCCGCCGATCCGCTCAGCCTCCACCTCGGCGAGTATGTCACCGTCACAGGTACGGCCCGAGATTCGGCCGGAAACCCCATCACCGGCGAGCGCATCTACTTCCTCACCGATGGTGAGGCGAGGTTCACCAATGGCTCCGCAACCATGTCTTGCGTGACAGATGCCACGGGAACATGCACCGCGAAACTCACATCCTTGGTTGAGGAAGACATTGAGATCGTCGGCTGGGTTCTCGTCGCTGGTGTGCCTGCTGTGGTTACCGGATCAGGTATTTCCGTGAACTACCACCTCGGAGTTGCTGCCGGTGAAAACTCCACCATCACCGCGATCCCTGACACCACCGTCGTCGGCGGCGCAGGTGTCAAGATCGCTGCTGTGATTGAGGGTGCTCACGGCCACGTTATCCACGATGTCACGGTGACCTTCCACGTCACAGGGAAGGCAAGCTTCGGTTCACTCTCGGAGCCCCAGGTCACCACAACCACCTGTAACACAGATGAAAACGGTGAATGCGATGTGACTCTGAACAGTCTTGTTGCTGAAAAAGTGTATGTTTCCGCCACGATCTCACCTCGCGGAACCCCGGAAACAGTGGTCGGCTCCGGACTTGGAGTGACGTTCACCCCCGGTGAGATCGCCGCGTGGAATTCAACCCTGGAGGTTGACCGCGTCGTGGCGTACGTCGATGATCCGATCCAGGCAACAGCAACAGTACGCGATGAGTATGACAACCCCATCAGTAATGCAGTCGTCGACTTCGAGTTCAAGGATCTCCCTGACTCCTGCACCACCGATGCATCCGGTACCTGCTCGATTACTATCACCAGTTCGGAACCCTACTCAGGGTATCTGTCCTCTGAAATCGGCTCGGAGACTATCCCGAATACGCCGGTGCAGCTTGAGTTCGTTGAGCGCATTCCCGATGCTGGTTACTCAACTCTGAGCGTGAACCGTACTCTGCAGACAATCGGAGCTCCTGTCATTGTGACAGTGACCTCCCGCAACCCCAGTAATGAACTACTTCCTTACGTTGATGTGTTCTTCTCAGTTGATGGTTCGGCCACCTTTGGTCCCTATGGGACTCTGCGCGGTCCGACTGCTACCTGCCGTACCGGTGAGGATGCAACCTGTTCAGTGACCCTCACCGACGCTGTTATTGAGACAGTCCACCCCTCTGCGACCGTCATGGTGTCAGGAAACCCGGAGACTGTGTCCGGGTCCGGCGTCGACGTATCCTTCATGGTCGGCGATCCCGTTCCTGCCGCAGCGGACTTCTCCGTTAACCAGTTCATTCAAACAGTGAATGAACAGATCATCGCCACGATTGCCGTCTGGGATCAAAATGGTTTCCCGATCGTCGGTATGCGAGTGCTCTATGCCGATCGCGACGGAGAACTGATCTTCTCAGACCTAGCCACATCGACTCCGATTGAGGCGTGCTACACCGATTCAGCGGGTATGTGTGTCATCCAGGTCACCCGCACCACACCAGGGATGTCAATGATGTGGGCTCTTCTGGATTGTCCTCTCTCAGAGTTTCCCGTCGTCGTCCCCGGCTCACAAGTTGACCTCGAGTTTGTGAATCTCCCCGAAGCGACGACCTCTGAGATTCACCTGGATCGAGACACCCAAACTGTGGGTAAGGAGATCCTGGCCGAAGTTACTATCAGGGACTTCGAATCCAATCCCATCCCCAATGTTGATGTCACGCTGACACTGAGCGGTGACACGGCCACCTTTGGTGCGGTTGGCGCACCCAGGCAGGCAACAACTACCTGTACCACATCTGCTCCCGATGATGCTGATCGCGGTACCTGCCAGGTGAGCTTCACTAACACCATGGCTGACGAGGTCGAGATTTCAGCATCGATTTCCATCGCTGGTGTCGACACCGAAGTTGGTGGAAATGGGGATCCTGCCCAGGCAAGTCCGCTTACTGCCCGTTTCACCCCGGGTGAGTTCTCTCACAGCAAGTCCACAGTGACGGTAACCCCGGTGATCAACCCAGGCAGTTCCTCAACCTGGGTGAAGGCAGACGGTGTGGATTACTATCTCGTTACCCTGTTTGCTTCAGATCAGTTCGGCAACACCATCGTGGACCTGAATACAAAAGCTGTTGACTTCACAGCCTCAACAAACGACGTTATGATCTCTGGGATCGTTGATCACAAAGACGGCTCCTACACCTCTGCCATGGTGTCGGTCGTCGCCGATTCCCGTGTGACCGCCTCTGTCTTCTATCAGTCTTCTCAGGTTGGTACGCCCAGACCCATTCCTTTCAGAGCCGGTGATCCAGTCCAGGGTCCCGTGAACTGCCTAGATTCCTCAAAGAGCGGAACCTCAGCAACAGCCACACCTAGTGAGGTCGTTGCCGGCGGTGCCTCCTCGGTGTCGGTTCTGGTCACGGATGCATTCTGTAACCCAGTTCAGGGCGTACCAGTCACCTTCACCCCCTCCGGGTATGCCATGGTGTCCAATTCCTCCCGTACGACGAACTCTGCCGGACGAGCTTCTGTCACTGTCACTGACCTCGTCGCCCAGGTCGTCACCGTAACCGTGGCGATCCCGGATGGTGAGGTCAACAATTCACCGGTTCCCATCACCTTCCTTCCCGATGCCTTTGACGAAAATGCTTCCTCATTTGAGGTCTTCATCACCGATTCTGCAGCCACACACGTCATCGCAGATGGGGTCCAGTCATGGACTGGTCAGCTCACAGCACGAGATAACAAAGCCAATCTCATCACCGACCTTAATGTGAATGACTTGGACTTCTTTGCTCCATCCGATGTGAAAGTCTCCTCGGTGTCCACCAATGGCCGCGGGGTCTACCGCGTGACCTATACTTCCACCCTCACCGGTGATCACCTGGTCGGTGTGACCCACGAGGGTGCTGAGGTCGGAAACGAAGAGACCATCTCCTTCGTCGCAGGTCCGGTATCGTCCACCGCTGCTAGCTTCATTGTGTCTCCCGATACGCAGACCGTCGGAAAATCCGTCACTGTTATCTTGACGATCAACGACACGTACGGCAACCCGGTTCTTGGTCTGCGTAGTACCGATTTCCGAGTGACGGGAACCTCCGAGGTCGGTCACACACTATCGATCTCGACATTCCGTGAAGTCGGCTTGGGTGTCTACACATTCCGCGCATCCGCCACCTTCATGGGTGACTATGAGGTCCAAGCCACAGTCACAGATGTGACCCTGTCCGACACAGCCATCGTGACCTATGTGGCTGATCAGTTCTCCGCAACCGAGTCAGCGTTCACAGTGTCTCCCGTAGCAGACATGGGTGATTACTGGTCGTGGATGAGAGCAAACAATGACGATTCCTATGTAGGAACCCTGTGGGCGAAGGATCAGTTCGGAAACCCCGTCTCAGACCTTGATATCGATAAGATTGCGTTCATTGCCTCCAGTGATTCTGTCACCGTCTCCGAGATCACCGATCATGGCAACGGCCAGTATTCGGTGGAGTTCACCACCAAGGTTGCTGATGCTACGCACGCAGCATCGGCGTACTACAACGAGGTTCTCATCTCCCGGACCATGCCGATCCCATTCAGAGCTGGTGACCCAGTCAACGGTCCTGTGGTCTGCGAGGATCCGACGAAATCTCCCACAGGTGTCTATGTGTACCCAACCCAAACAGTGGTGGGTTCATACTCCTCGGTGATCGCCCATCTTGCTGATGCGTACTGTAATCCGATTATCGGGGCTCCAGCCGAGTTCTATCTCAATGATGGATCCTCAGCAACCCTGTCAGACAACATGGTTCAGACCAGTTCGGCTGGAAATGCCGCAGTTCTCGTCGCCGATAATGTCGCCGAGACAGTGGCAGTGAAGATTATGCTGCCCTGTGGTGAAATCGAAGGCTCTCCTGTGTCCATCGACTTCATTGCCGGTGATCTGGATGCCTCTCAGTCTAGCTTTGAGGTCTACATCACTGACGTGAATTCCGTAGAAGTTCTGGCTGATGGTGTTCAGTCCTGGACTGGGCGCCTCGTCGCTAGGGATACCCAAGGCAACCTGCTTGAAGACCTTGAGGCCACCGACTTGGCTTTCGCAGCTTCATCGAAGGATGTTGCTGTCTCCACAGTCACCAACCATGGCGGCGGTGTCTACACCGTGACCTACACCTCAACCCAGGACGGCAGCTTCACAGTCTCCCTGTCCTATCTTGATACTCCGGTGGGCAGCCCGGCGACCATCTCATTCATGGTCGGCGACATCGCCGATGCATGGTCGAGGCTCACCGTTCCTCACCACCCTGTCACTGTCGGGACCTACGTTACAGTGACAGTAGTGACCAGGGACGGAACTGATCACCCCATCACAGGTCTGACCGACAGCGATGTAATCGTGACGGGCAAGCCAGTTTTTGACTCTGCTGACGAGGAGATACTCGAAAGTGGCGATAGGGATCTGCCCGGTCTGACGATCGGTGATTTCCAAGAAGTCGCTCCTGGTGTCTACACCATGTCGGCAACCACCACTATTGCAGGTGAGTACATCCTGGTCGCAGTGGTCAATGGTTTTGAACTGACGACCAAACCCACGGTGACCTTTGTTTCAGGTGGTGTCTGTGTGAGCATGTGTGACACCGATGATGAAACACTGATGACCCGTTTCGAGATGGTGACTAACGACCAACTTGCCGACGGCCAAGCCCAAGTGACTGCCATTGCCTACGCCTATGACAGCTTTGGTAATCCTGTGAAAAATGCCAGTGTCATCGTTGAAGATAAGACCTCCGGTGCTCTGGCGGGGGCCTTGACTCCCAGTTCCCAGACCTGGACAACCTCTGTTCAGGGTACGGCCACAGTTTTCTGGACCTCAACCAAGGCAGGTGTGTTTACTGCTCAAGGTACGATCAATGGACTGCGTCCCACCACCACCGGTGTCATGGATCAGATTCGATTCACCACTGGTGCAGCGAACGCAGCCAAGTCGTCCTTGGTTGTCACCCCTGATTCACCTATCAAGGCTGGGAACTCCTACACCGCGACGGTGACCGTACGTGACGTCAACGAGAATCTCGTCCAGGATGCTGCAGTTGCCTTCACCTTGGCTCCGACCTCTCCTGCCCAACTGAGTGCAGCCGTCTGTATCACAGGTACGCAGGGTACCTGCTCGGTGAGCGTTGTCTCAGATGCTGCTACTGCTGTTGCCATCCATGCAACTCTTCCTATGGCTGGTAAGGCCACCGATCTTGGCGGAAACTCCGATTCCTCGCATGCGAGCCCACAGACTGTGGAATTTATCGCTGGGGATGTGTGCGTGGCTGAGTGCACAGCTGTGGACTCAGCCAACGTAACTCGGGTTGAGGTGATTGAAGACGGGCTGGAAGCCAATGGCAGTACATCTGCTCTGGCAAAAGTCTTCGTCTATGACCGCCTCGGCAATCCAGTTTCCAGCGCAGTTGTAACATCGGTGACATCGGATTCCGCTCTGAGCATCGTTGCCCCGATTGCACCCACCGGTGCTGATGGTACGACGGTGATTGAGTATCGCTCAACAGTTGCTGGTGGGCACATTGCTACCGCTGCTGTGAATGGCGCAACAATTCTGAAGGCGATCTCCAGCGATGGAACTGAGTCGGAAGACGGCGAGTTCACGCTCTACTTCGCATCAGGCGCGGCGAATTCTTCGCACTCCACATTGTCTATCGATCCGCAGCGCTCACAGGTGGTGGGTTCATCCTTCACCGTGACCGCAGATGTACGTGATGTTCATGACAATGCGGTGAGCAACGCAGTTATCGCCTTCCCCGAGGTCGAGGATCTGAGCTTCTCAGACTCCGGCTGCGTTACTCAAGCAGATGGCACCTGCAGCGTTACCGTCACTACATTGGTGGCCGGTTCGTACACCATCGCAGGGTTGCTCGCTCTAGCACCGATTCCCACCACTGTCACAGCAGTCTTCACTGCCGATGAGGTGTGTGTGTCCGACTGCAACACCGATGACGAATCCTTGACCACCCGTGTTGTGGTGACCACCAATGGCCAGGAAGCTGATGGAATCTCCTGGAATGTGGCAACCGTCTATGTCTATGACACCCATGGAAACCCGGTTCCGGGTGCCATCGTGGAGTCAACACCGACCACTGGTGCCAAGAACCTGACCATACAGTCAGATATTGCTCCGACCGCAGCGAATGGAATCACCACGATTTGGTACACCTCCACAGTGAAGGGTTCCTATACTGCGGATGTGAGCGTCAATGGTCGCACACCATCGACCTCTCCGATCACCATGACTTTCGCCAATGGTAACGGTGACATCCTGACAACATCCTGGGTCATCACACCAGCTAGTCCGCTGCCTGTGGGTGAAGGGACCTCTAGCCGCTACACCGCGACTGCGACCGTACTGGATTCCACTGGTAACGCTGTACCGGGGGGTCTGGTGACCTTCGCCCTCAGCGCTTCCGGTCCGCAGTTCGTTTCCGGAGCCACGTGCACCACGGATGACGCGGGGGAGTGTTCGGTCACGATCCAGTCCACACTGGCTGGCACCTACTCCGTGACGGCTTCTATTGCTGCCGGTGCGATCCTGAATGCTGACACCGGTTTGCCAGCGGCCTCCATCGCCTGGAG
>WQYJ01000004.1 GCA_009781325.1 Propionibacteriaceae bacterium
AAGGATCTCAGCAGAGCAGCAGCACACACAGCCAGGATCATGATGATGTTGGCGATCGCCCCGCGCCGCAGCCCGCTGATGGAACTCCACGCAACTGGACAGGCAAAGGCAAGAAGAGCACTGAAGGCATCAAAGAAGAAGGTGCCTGCCACTAGACCGGTAACAAGCAATGCTGCACCGACATAGTCCAACCCTACCGGTGTTCGTTCTAGTCCAATGGACAACCGCGGCCTGATCAGGAGATAGCCCGCGAGCAATACCGCAAGGGAGCAGATGAGTGGAACGACATATGTGACTGAGTTTGTCCAGGCAATAGCACCGACGAGAATCAGCATCCCAGCCAACAATACGTCGTACCACCACAAATGCCACTTGATCATGGGTCTATTATCCAACCAGTCATCGCTGAACTGAGCGCGCCATCATCAGCCAGGATCCCACAGCACACATCAGAGCTACACCCACCAACGTGATCACGCTCCATGTCGTTGTCACTGGTGTTGTCCCAACACTCAAAGAAATTCCCATGGCTTCGATTGTTGCCTGTTGGGCTTCCACGGGAAGACTGGCAATCACCGCAGAGGTGTACGGCTGTCGTACCAGAGCACTAGCCTGGGCAAAGGGGAGTCCAGCGAGGACATCTGCAAGCGAGGCACGCAGCATCGCCGTTGTCACATAGGTCTCTGCTAGAAAGCCGAACATGACCCCAACGATGATTGACAAAGCTGTATAGGCATTAAATGTCTTCAACAAGGAAACCACGAAGCCCATCAGGCAGGTGAAACTGAGACAACAAAGCATCAGCCACCCCCAACCTTCCACAACACCGCTCCATGACAGCGGAGCCTGTGTCACCAGGCAGTACGCGGTGCCCAGGGCATACACAATGAAGGTCATGAATACTGAGATGATGGCTGCAGCAATAAGATAACCGGCGGTGATGCTCCAGCGTCGAAGTGGGGTAATGAGAAAATCCCGCCACATCGAGCTCTCGCGGTCACGTATGTAGAAGGCTAAGGCTCCCAGGCCGGTCGTAGCTGAGGCGATCACACTTGCCGATGCGATGAGCCATGTATCAAGCAGGTGGCCAGCTTCTTGCTGTGTCACCAGTCCACCAAATCCATCAACGAGGGAACTGACCAATGCGGTCCGCAGGAATCCCATGACTAAGAAGACTGCGACGAATGCCCCCAGCAGAGAGAGGATGACTCCAGCCTTGTCCGTGAGATACAAGGAAATATTGCGTTTCACCAGGGAAATCATGGCTAGTCCTCCCTCAGGTTCGTCCCAGTTAATCTCAGAAACACATCATCCATCGTGCCGTGTACAACTTCAAAGTCTGTGATGAAACCTTCCAAAGACTTCAGGATTTCTAGGGCTTCACCGGAATTAGCGACCTCAAGGTGAATGACGTCGCGTACGCGAGTGAACCCTAACCCGACCTCTGTTAGCTCTTCTTCTAGTCCTGGGGCCGTCCGGATTTTCAGCGTGTCGTGAGAGTAGCGTGCCCGAAGATCATCGGGGGTTCCGCTGGCGATGATTCGACCATGGTCGATCACAACGACCATGTCTGCCTGTTCGGCCTCCTCCATGTAGTGGGTGGTCAGGAAGACGGTGAGTCCACAATCCTGGCGCAGGGTATCAATGGTCTCCCAGACCAGGTTGCGTGACTGCGGATCGAGTCCAGTGGTCGGCTCATCCAGGAAGAGGATCTCAGGAGAGGTCAGCAATGCCCGGGCGATGTCGACACGGCGGCGCTGACCCCCGGACAGTGTTCCATACTTGCGATGGACGATGTCCGTTAACTCAAGGCGCTTGACCACCTCATCAATGTCATCCAACCCATAGAGACGAGCTCGAGTAAGAAGGTTCGATCTCACACTCAGCGCTCGATCTAGCAGCGAATCCTGGAAGACGACACCGATTCGAGAGCGTATGGCTGCATCATCTTCGCCGACTAACTTAGGGTCGTGATCAATGATGGAGTACGCCACTGTACCGGTTTGTTTACTAAGGATCGTGGTCACGATCGAGATCGATGTGGACTTCCCAGCGCCATTGGGGCCGACGAAGGCAAAGACCGAGCCCCGGTCAACGGTGAAAGAGATGGAGTCCACGGCCACGATGGAGCCATAGCTATGAGCGAGGTTGTGTACCTCAAGGATGGGTGTCATGGTCACCAGTATGCCTAGCCGACTCAAACCGCTGTTATCGGCTGATCATCCGATTTTCTGGCATCAGACACATGGCCGATAGGGATTCATCGATCAGGAATAGGCTCGCCTTTCAGCATCATCCCAGGCTGATTGTGGAAGGCTGAAGACTCCGGGGGTATAGGTCTTTGTGGTGCAGGAGGATCGCGAGATTCTCCGTAAGTCTGTGAGGTCTCCTGACACCGCGCCAACTGCGCGTGCCTGGACCAGAAGATTACCCAGAGCCGTACCCTCAGCGGGGCCCGCGATGACCGGCAGGCCTAGTGCTTCGGCACTGAGTTGGTTCAGCAGTTCATTGCGGCTTCCTCCGCCGACGATGTGGACGACCTCCGGTTCAGTGTTTGCTAAGCGGGAAGCTTGGGCAATGACACGGCGATAGTCGAGGGCTAAGGAGTCGAGGATGCATCGGACAAACTCACCCGGTGTCGTCGGGATGATTTGATCAGTCTCCGCTGCCATGGCAGCCAAACGAGAAGGCATGTCACCGGGATGCAGCAGGCGGGGGTCCTCCATATCAACCACGGTGACTAGGGCTGGAAGCTTCGCGGCTCCATCCAGCAAGTCAGCAAGGTCGATGTCGGGTCCATGAAGTTTCCAGTGGTGGCAGCTTTGGGACAGAACCCACAATCCCATGACATTGCGCAGGTAGTGTACGGTTCCATCGACTCCCAGTTCATTAGTGAAGTTGGCTAAGCGAGACTCCTCACTAAGAATCGGATGGTCCAGTTCGAGTCCGGCCAGCGACCAGGTTCCTGAAGAGATATAGGCAAACTTCGTCGTCTGCGCAGGGATGGCGCAGATAGCAGAGGCTGTGTCATGGGAGGCAACAGAAATCACCGGTATTTCTCCAGGATGAATCTGGGGGTGCAAAACACCAACAGTCGTCCCAGGTTCAACGATTGGCGGAAGTACGCGCGCGAGGTCGATTCCATACCGCTGCTGCATATGTCCCAGAATTCTCGGCGACCACGTACGCTCAGATACATCGAGCAGACCAGAGGTGGAGGCATTGGTCAGTTCGGCAACCGTGGCTCCGCACAGGAAGTAGGTGAACAAATCCGGAAGAAACAGGCAGGCTGCAGTCTCATTCCAGCCTGCGTCGAGTGCTGAGCTGGCCATTTGAAAGATCGTGTTGAACTCCATGACCTGCAAACCCGCGTGGTCGTACAACTCTTGGGCGGAGAAGTCACGGAAGAAAACCTGCGGAATGCCCTGGGTACGCGAATCCCGGTAGTGGAAGGGCGGTTCAATAAGTTCCCCTGCTGGGTTGATGCGCCCGTAATCCACTCCCCAGGTGTCCACACCAATCCCGCGCAGTTCACCGTGGGAAAGCCCGGCGCGAAGTCCGATGAGGATCTGGTCAAAGTGCCCCATCGCATCCCAGTGCAGATGGTCTTCAAGACAGAACAGCACCGGGTCGAAACGATGGACTTCCTCCATGGTGAAACGACCATCACGCAGGCACCCGAGAATGACCCGTCCAGAGCCTGCTCCCAGGTCAACAGCAGCGAAGAGAGGATCGGTCATTGGCTCACATTCCTTGACATGTTTACAGCTACCATCCTAGAATTGAAACGATTCATTTGCAATCTTTTCGCACGAGTCAAGGAACGTGAATGCTCTCTTTTGCAGACATCATTGGGCCCCTGGAACGGCTCAGAATAGAGGTACCTTCGTGGGCCTATGGTAATGCTGGAACACGGTTCAAAGTCTTCGCGCAAAAGGGGACGCCGCGCAATCCTTTCGAGAAGATCGAAGATGCAGCCCAGGTGCATCGGCTCACCGGTTTGGCTCCTGTGGTTGCTCTGCACATACCCTGGGACAGAGTGGATGACTTCACCGAGTTAGCAGACTTCGCAGCATCGCAGGGAGTTGAACTGGGGACGATCAACTCCAATACCTTCCAAGACGACGACTACAAGTTCGGCTCACTGTGCCATCTGGACCCTCGCGTACGCGACAAAGCGATCGCGCACAATATCGAATGCATCGAGATTATGAATAAAACCGGCAGCCGTGACCTGAAGATCTGGCTGGCTGATGGGACCAACTATCCGGGCCAAGATGACATGCGCTCGCGTCAGGAGAGACTAGCGCAGTCTCTGTCCGAAATTTACGCACACCTATCCGATACCCAGCGCCTCGTACTGGAATACAAGTTTTTCGAGCCAGCTTTCTATCACAGTGATGTTCCCGATTGGGGGACATCCCTGCTGCAGTGTCTGGATCTTGGCCCGAAAGCCTTCGTCTGTCTCGACACCGGTCATCATGCTCCGGGAACGAACATTGAGTTCATCGTCGCTCAGTTGCTTCGTGTGGGCCGCCTTGGTTCCTTCGACTTCAATTCCCGTTTCTACGCCGACGACGACCTCATCGTCGGTGCGGCTGACCCCTTCCAACTCTTCCGAATCCTCTTTGAGGTTGTCCGCGGCGGCGGTTTCCCCAACCCGGACGTACAACTCATGCTGGATCAATGCCACAACATCGAAAACCACATCGCCGGACAGATCCGCTCAGTGATGAACGTCCAGGAGATGCTGGCGAGGGCTCTACTCGTTGACCGCGAGGAACTGACCCAAGCACAGCAACGGTGCGAACCCCTGGGAGCCAATGAAGTGTTAATGAATGCCTTCTATACCGATGTCCGGCCAGCTCTAGCACAGTGGCGGGTATCACGGGGACTCCCAGCCGATCCAAGTGCGGCTTTCTGGGCCAGCGGCTACCAAGAGAAGATAGAAGCTGAGCGCGTGGGCGGGACCCAGGCATCATGGACCTAAGAGTCAATACCCACGTCCATATCCCTCCGAATTTCTCCGCTTTCACCACCCCCGCAGACGTGATCACCGCCGCACAAGAACAAGGTATTGCAGCGCTGGGACTGTCGAATTTCTACGATCATCAGGTCTATACGATGATGAGAGATTTAGCGCAAGACACCGGGATTACCTTGTTGTACGGGGTGGAGTTCATCACCGTTATCGAAGAGCTGGAAGCCCAAGGTGTCAGGATCAATGATCCTGCTAACCCTGGTCGTATGTACCTCACCGGCAAGGGGATCGACCCTTTCCGTACCCCGAGTGCGCGAGCCAGCCGCATCGCTTCTTTCGTTCGCCAGGGTAACGATCAGCGAGCAGAAATGATGGTCGCCCGCCTCGCCGCCCACTTCGCCGACCATGGGTGTGACACCGGCCTGGATGCTCAAACCATCATCGATGAGACGGCACAGCGCAGCGGCGTACCCTCTGCGTGGGTCAGCCTTCAAGAACGCCACATTGCCGCAGCATTCCAGGTCAAGCTCTTCCAGTTCGCAGTCAATCAGCGCTCGCAGATTCTTCAGCGTGTCTACGGGGCCCCATCGATGGTCAGAATCGAGGATCCAGGATCGGTGCAAAGTGAACTGAGGGCTCGCCTGCTGAAGGCAGGTACCCCCGGGTTTGTTCCCGAGGTGCCGCTGAGTTTTGAGGATGGATACGCATACATCCTGGATATGGGCGGAATACCGTGTTACCCGATCCTCGCCGATGGAGTAAGTCCACTGTGTCCCTTCGAAAGCTCACCGAAAGACCTAGCTGACCAACTACTACAGCGCGGGATCTACGCTGGCGAACTGATTCCGGTACGAAACCACAGCGCAGTGGTTGATCAATACATACGCGATTTGCACGATGCTTCTCTGATCGTCTTGGGCGGCACAGAACACAACACTGGTGATCTGATCCCGCTCGATCCCTATTGTCTCGATGCCGAACTCAGCGACTACGCTCGTACTTCCTTCGTGGAGGCTGCCTGCATCGTGGCAGCCCATGCGGAGAATATCCGCAGTGGGTATCCGGGATATGTCACCTCAACCGGTGAGTTGGCTGGCGGGGTACAAGCACTAATGAAATCTGGAGAAAGACTGCTGCGATGATCGCTCGAATACAACGAACCTGGAAGAATGGATGACACCACGACCGACACAAGGAAGAGGCTGAGATGACCAAAGCCCTAGCAGATCAGATCATCGAGGTGGCCCACCGCTTCTCGGAACCCGAGTACGCGCGCGCTGGCGGAGGCAATGCCTCCTATAAGCGCGATGGCATTCTCTACATCAAACCGAGCGGAACTTCGCTGAAAACCCTCCAAGCAGAAGACCTGGTTCCGCTGCGCATCGAGACTCTGATGGAAGCCCTGCATTCCGATCAGACGAGCGGAGATCCGGTCCAGATTGCCGCGGCCAAGGCCCGGGTTGGGGTCGATGATGGGCGAAGGCCAAGCGTGGAAATCCTCTTCCATGCGCTGCTGGAAGAACCCCTAGTTCTGCATCTGCATCCACTGACGATCAACGCGCTGACCTGCAATGAAAAGGCCCAAGAACTCACTGAAGAGATCTTTGGAGACGACGCAGTCCTCGTTGAGTACGCCAACCCAGGCATACCCTTGGCCCGCGAAGTTGAGAAGGCGCGTGAAGCCTACACAGCACGTACTGGTAAGAAACCTCCCCGCCTGACTCTCCTGCGTAACCATGGTGTCATCGCAGCCGGGCACACAGCCGAGGAGATCATGACCATCCTCGATGACGCGACAACCAGAGTCCGCAGTGCCATCAACGCTAATCCGGCACCCGCAGACAGCACACGGCGCAGTGCCGATGAGACACGCAGGGTCAATGAGATGATTCAGATTGCCGCGCCGCTGCTTCGCGGTCTGCTAGGTGTTGATGGGGCCCTGGCGGTGGTGACTTCGAATGCTTCTGATCTGGTGCGTTCTGAAACGAAACTGGGTAAGCCGATGGTTACCGACGGTCCTCTCATTCCAGATCAGATCGTGTACGCCGGCAGCCTTCCCTGTGTGGTTGAGCCGAAGTATGCTCCCCTGGATGAGCAGGTCAGAAAGGCCGTTGCCGCATACCAGAAAACCTATGGCCGCAACCCAGTGATCGTCGTCTTGCCGCGCAAGATCGTCTTTGCTGTCGGAGTGGATCATCGGGCGGCCAAGAATGCCCTCGATGTCTTCACTGATGCGCTGAGGGTTGCCCGAGAAGCTGAGCGTCTTGGTGCAGTCCGGGTGATGAACGATACCGAGCGTACCTTCATCGAAAACTGGGAGGCAGAGTCCTATCGGGCAAAAGTCGGTGCCGCTCGGGCCCAGGGCCGGATGCAGTCGAAGGTCGTGATGATCACCGGTGCAGCCCAGGGATTCGGTCTCGGGATTGCCCAGGGGTTAGCTGCACAGGGAGCCCATGTTGTTCTCGCAGACATCAAATACGAACTGGCTGCAGCAGAGGCTAAGCACCTGCTCGACCTCCATGGGCCTGGCGCAGCCCTGGCAGTCCATCTCGATGTTGCCGATGAGGCATCGCAGAAGGAGGCGTTAACCGAGGTTTTGGCACAGTACGGCGGGGTCGACCTATTTATCTCCAACGCCGGTATCGCTCGGGCTGGGTCGGTTCCGCAGGCTCGCCTCCAAGATTTCGACATCGTGACAGCGGTCAATTATCGCGGCTACTACTTGGGTGTGCGCACCATCGCTCCGATTCTGGCTGCTCAGCATGAGGTACGCCCGGACCTTCTCTTCGACATCATTGATATCAACTCCAAGTCGGGTTTGGAGGGCTCGAAACGCAACTTTGCCTATGCAGGATCGAAGTTCGCCGCCATTGGGTTAACACAGTCCTTCGCTTTGGAACTGATCGAGTCGGGGATCAAGGTCAACTCGATTTGTCCGGGTAATTATCTGGATGGACCTCTATGGTCAGACCCTGACCAAGGGTTATTCGTCCAGTATCTGCGGGCCGGGAAGGTGCCTGGGGCATCATCAGTCCAAGAAGTACGGGCCTTCTACGAGGCTAAGGTACCCATGATGCGCGGATGTCAGCCCGAGGATGTCGTACGCGCAGTTCTCTATCTTGTCGAGCAGCAATATGAAACAGGACAGGCTCTTCCGGTGACCGGAGGCCAGGTCATGATCAACTAGGACTCCCCATGACAACCCAGTACGCGATTCAGATCGTGGGCAAGGATCTCATCGAGATCAATCCTGCGATGGAGATTCCTGACCTCGGGCCTACCCAGATTCTTCTGGAGATTGAGGCCTGCGGGATCTGCTTCTCGGATACGAAGTTAATGCATGCTTTCGACAACCATCCACGCAAGACTCCCATCATTGGAGGACTGACACCAGCCGAGTTAGCACAGATTCCCACCTATCGACCTGGGACAGACCCGGTAGTGCCGGGCCATGAGCCAGCAGGGCGGGTTATCAAGGTCGGGGAAGATGTCAGCCGTTATGCACCAGGGGAGAGGGTCTTGATACAGACCGATTACCGTCACCTTCCCACCGCTGGGTCGAACGGAGCCTTTGGCTATGGCTTCGACGGCGGTCTAGAGCAGTACGCTCTGGTGGATATGCGGATGATCATCGATCCGGTCACAGATGAGTCCTGCCTGATCCCGCTCGGTGAAGAACCCTCACGTTCTTCGGTGGCGCTGATTGAACCTTGGGCCTGTGTCGAGACTGCATATGCAACTGAAGAACGCCGCCGGATCAAGGATGGCGGAGCCTTGCTGGTCTTCATTGAACCTGGTTTCCAGCCACAGGGTTTAGAAGAAGTCATCGCTGGTTCCGGGCACGGGCTGCGCCTAGATTGCAGCGCGTACGAGCAGATTCCCGATGAGGATGCCTTCGACGACATCATCTACGTCGGTGCCAACGCGGACACGGTTGAACAGCTGAGCCAGCATCTGAACAAGCAGGGCCTGATGAACATCGTGACCTGCGGGGAAACCTTTGATCGTGATGTCGAAATCGATGCCGGGCGTATTCACTATGACCTCATCCGCTATGCGGGAACGACAAGCAGCAACGCTGCTGATGGGTACTTGTCGATCCCCAGAACCTATGACCTGCGCGAGTCGGAACACCTGGCAGTGATCGGGGCGGGTGGCCCGATGGGCTTGATGCACACCGTACGCGCAGCAGTTCTTGGTGTCCCGGGAATTCGCATCGATGCTGTGGATGTCGATAATGATCGGCTTGCAAGCCTGGCACATGTGATCGGGCCTATCGCAGATACCCAGCAGGTTCCTATCCGGGTTGTGAACTCGAATCTCACCGAATTGGAATCCGGTGTCTACACCTATGTTTCACTGATGGTTCCCGCTGCGGATCTCCTCCAACAAGCCGTCGGACTGGCTAGGCGCGGCGCAATTCTGAACGCATTCGCTGGATTTGCGATCGGTACCAAGGCTGCTCTCGATCTGAACCGTATCCTAGGCGACCACCTCTATCTCGTGGGCACCTCAGGTTCCCGCATCGCCGACATGGTGACAGTCCTGCGACGCTTAGAGGCTGGGGTGGTAGACACCAATATCTCCCTGGATGCGGTCTGCGGTATCGCTGGGGTGCCAGCCGCCATTGAGTCAGTGAACAACCGCAGTTCTCAAGGCAAGATCGTGGTCTATCCGCATCTACATAATCTGGAATTAGTCCGGCTGGTAGATATGGGCGAGCGTTACCCTGAAGTAGCAGCAGCCATGGACGGCACACGGTGGACGAAACAAGCCGAAGAGGTTTTGCTAAAGACTGGAGGCAATAGTGGCTGAGGTGGTGGTGATGCCGCAGCTCGGCAACACCGTGGAATCCTGTGTAGTGACCTCCTGGCACATCAAGGTGGGTGATGAGGTCAATCCATCGACGATTGCAGCACAGATTGAGACTGATAAATCAGCCATGGAAGTACCGGCCGGAGTTTCCGGAACCGTTCTGCGGCTTCTCGCTGAGCCCGGAGACGAAGTGGCAGTCAAAGCCGGTTTCTTCATCGTCGGCGAACCCGGTGAAGCAATCGACGACCTGATTCCAGCATCAACCGAAACCCCGCAGCCGAAGCCAACACTCACCCAACCAATACGACACACACCTCCACCAGCGACACCTGCGCCGACACAAACCCGCACAACAGCCTCCCCGCGAGCCCGCCGAGAAGCCAACCAGGCAGGAATAGACATCGCTGCAATCCGGGGAACGGGCCCCCAAGGGCGCATCCTAGCCAGCGATGTTCGAGCTGCCATCGAGGCTATCCCGCCTCCCCCTGTCGGCACCGGTCTAGGCGGACGCCTCACACGGGCCGATCTGGCAGGAACTAACCTTATTCATGCGCCGATGGGCCTGCCGACTCCACCAGTCCCACAGGTTCCCCAGATCCCACAGCCTCCGCCCGCGCAGTCAGACTTCCCAGGTGCCTTCACCGACACCGAGATAACAGGGATCCGAAAACTGGTTGCTGAGCGCATGCAAGCATCCCTAGCTCATCATGCTCAAATCACCGAAACCGCCTCCGCACCAGCGACAGCCCTGCTGGCACTTCGCGCCCGGCTCAACAACCAGGACTTACCAAAGATCACCCTCGGTGATCTCCTCGCCTATGCCGCAGTACGTACCGTCGCGGACTTCCCCGTACTGAACTCCACTTTCGACGGAACAACCCTTCGTAGTTTCTCCGCAGTCCACCTAGGCTTGGCAGTCGATACTGTACGTGGTCTGCTCGTACCAACAATTAGGTTTTCTTCAACCATGGGGCTGCACCAATTTGCGGTTGCCTCCAAGGAATTGATCACTCAAGCCAGAACCGGCACCATCAACCCGGATCTCCTCACAGGAGCGACATTCTCACTGACCAACCTCGGAGCCTACGGCATCGAATCCTTCACCCCGATCCTCAACTCCCCGCAGGTCGCCATCCTCGGAGTCAACGCCATCACCCCCAGTGCCGTGGTCAACCCGGACGGCTCGATCGGGGTCGAACAGAGGATTTCCTTCTCACTGACCGTGGATCACGCGGTGGTTGACGGAGCCGATGCAGCCAGATTCCTCCAGGCTCTCACCGCGTTCATCACCGATATTGATCGAAGAATCGACACCGAGACAGGACTGATATGACCGACTTCGATGTGATTATCCTGGGTGGCGGACCCGGCGGCTACATCGCCGCCGAGCGTCTGGCTGCAGGCGGAAAATCAGTGGCACTGATCGAGAAAGACACCCTGGGTGGTACCTGTCTTAATGTCGGATGCATCCCCACCAAGGCTTGGATGAACTCTGCCAAACTCTATGACCACGCCAGGAATTCTGATCAGTACGGCGTGAAGGCCGAGGCAGTCACCTACGATTGGGCAGCCATCCAAGACTGGAAGGCTACAACCGTGTCAACGCTTGTTTCCGGTGTGGTTCAGATGATGAAGAAGCTGAAAGTCACAGTGATCCAAGGTCAGGGGAAACTCATTTCTCCCACCAGCGTTGAAGTGAACGGCGAAACCTATCAAGCAACAGACATCATCATCGCCACTGGTTCGGTCCCGGTAGCCCCGCCCATTCCTGGAACCATCAGGAATAAGGCTGTCGTTGATTCCACCGGACTTCTCGCCATCAAAGACGTACCCGAGCGTCTGACTATCATCGGTGGGGGAGTCATTGGTGTGGAGTTCGCCGGAGTCTTTTCGCAGTTGGGCACCAAGGTCACCGTCATCGAGATGATGGACGAAATCCTTCCTTTTATGGACCGCGATCTTGCTAGACGCATTCGTACGTGCACTCCTGATGTGGATTTCCATCTGGGGGCAAAGGTGGAGTCCGTAAAAAAAACCACCGTGCATTACACGACCAAGGGAAAAACTGAGACATGCGTGTCCGATCTCATTGTGATGGCAGTGGGCCGCCGTCCTCTTGTCGAGGGTTGGTCAGCACAGGAGATTGGTCTGGAGTTTTCCGACAAGGGTGTTCAGGTCGACAATCGGATGCGCACCAACCTTGACCATGTGTGGGCTGTCGGTGATGTCACCGGGCGTTCCTTGCTGGCGCACGCTGCGTACCGTATGGGAGAAATCGCTGCTGCCAACATTCTTGACCCCGAGGCTGCCAAGAAAGGTCAGCTTATGCGGTGGCACACCGTACCCTGGGCGGTCTATTCCACCCCAGAATCAGCCGGTGTTGGCCTGACTAAAGCCGAATGTGCCAAACAAGGCATCGAAGTGTCGTCATCGACCGTACCCCTGGTGCTGTCGGGGCGTTTCATTGCCGAGCAGGGGCTCTCAAGAGCCGGGGTCGTCACTGTCATTGCCGAAACCGATTCTCGGGTGATTCGCGGGATCCATGTGATCGGACCGTACGCTCCAGAGATGATCTGGGGTGCCGCCAGTGTGCTGGAGATGGAACTCACCATCGATGATGTACGCCAGCTTGTCTTCCCGCACCCGAGCGTGAGTGAAGGAATCCGGGAAGCCTGTTGGGCCTTCCCTGATAAGAAGAGGAAATCATGACAAAGTCGCTTGTGATCAAACCGGATGAAGTACGCAGCTCCGGAAGGCTGTGTTTCCCCGAGATTGAACTGAACAGCTATGAACTGAATCTACCCAGCGAAGTGAATCGCTATGGAACTGAAGGTCTTATCAGTGTTCTTCAAGACATGATCATCATCCGCGAGTTTGAGTCCATGCTGAACTCCATTAAGACAACAGGTTCCTGGCAAGGGATTTATTATCACCACGGCGGTCCTGCGCATCTGTCGATGGGCCAAGAAGCCGCAGCAGTTGGGCAGGCCCTGGAGTTGGGACCTGAGGATTTCATCTTCGGCTCTCACCGTTCCCATGGGGAGATTCTGGCGAAGTGTTTCTCTGCTGCCCGCAAGATGAGTTCTGCTGATACCCGTCACATCATGGAGTCCTTTCTCGGTGGAGACACTCTGCGCCACGCCGAGACGCTGCCGTACGAATCCGAGGAAGACCTGCAAACCAACTTCATTGTTTTTGGGACTCTGGCAGAGATATTTGCCCGCAAGGCTGGATTCAATCGCGGAATGGGCGGGTCGATGCATGCCTTCTTCCCGCCTTTTGGCTCGATGCCTAATAACGCCATCGTCGGCGGTTCGGGTCCGATTGCCCAGGGTGCAGCTCTGTTCAAGCGGATCAATAAACGCCCTGGAATTGTTGTGGCCAATATCGGCGATGCCTCGTCTGCGTGCGGACCGGTGTGGGAGTCTATGGTCTTCTCTGCGATGGATCAGTACCGCGGGCTGTGGCCGCAGTCTGCTGGGGGTAACCCGCCGATTTTGTTCAACTTCTTCAATAACTTCTATGGCATGGGCGGACAAACCGATGGTGAGACCATGGGATACGACATCCTGGCTCGGATCGGTGCCGGGGTGAATCCGGCAGCTATGCATGCCGAGCGTGTTGATGGGTATAACCCCTTGGCGGTGGCGAATGCCATACGCCGCAAGAAGGATGTGCTGCTCGCCGGTGAGGGGCCGGTGCTGCTCGATGTGATTACCTATCGGTTGTCGGGTCACTCTCCTTCTGATGCCTCCAGCTATCGTACGAAGGAAGAACTTGAACTGTGGACCCAGCGTGATTCCATCGAGGACTTCTCACAGCTTCTGGTCGATGGGGGAGTCATTGAACGATCTGGTGTCGACGAGATGCGTGAGGGTGTCATCGAACGACTGGCGAAGGTCCTCGAACTTGCTGGAGACGATGAACGCTGCCCCCGAGCAGATGCCTCGTTTATCGAGTCGGTGATGTTCTCGAATCGCCGAATCGAAGCCATGGCTCCAGGCACACCTGAGTTGCTGGAACCCCTCGAAGACAACGCTAGGGTGAAGGCTATCGCCTCCAAGGTTCGTACAACTGTGGATGAGCAGGGTAACCCCGTATCCAAGGCGAAAGTCTTCCAATTCCGAGACGGACTCTTCGAAGCCATGGCTCATCGTTTCGCGGTGGACCCAACCATGGCTGCGTGGGGTGAAGAAAACCGAGATTGGGGAGGTGCCTTCGCTGTCTATCGAGGCTTGACCGAACTCTTGCCGTACCCCCGGTTGTTCAACTCGCCGATTTCCGAGGCGGCCATCGTGGGTGCGGGTGTCGGCTATGCGCTGAGCGGCGGTCGTGCGGTGGTGGAGTTGATGTACTGTGACTTCCTCGGCCGTGCTGGTGACGAGGTCTTCAACCAAGTCTCCAAGTGGCAGGCTATGTCGGCAGGGATCTTGACGATGCCTTTGGTTGTACGGATTTCTATCGGCAATAAGTACGGTGCGCAGCATTCACAGGACTGGACAGCGATGCTTGCTCATCTTCCAGGGCTGAAGGTCTACTATCCTGCGACTCCCACCGATGCCAAGGGGATGCTGAACCTCGCCTTAGCTGGTACCGACCCTGTGATCTTCCTGGAGTCGCAGAAACTCTACGACATTGCAGAGCAGTTCGAAGCTGGCGGCGTACCGCAGGGCTACTACGAGACTGAAGAAGGCGAACCAGCCATCCGCCGCGAGGGCGCGGATATCACCATCGCCACCCTCGGGCCCGCTTTGTATACAGCACTCGAAGCCGCAGAAACCCTCCAGACGCAGTACCGCTTGTCTGCTGAAGTCATCGACCTGCGCTTTGCCGTACCCCTGAACTACGAGAAACTCCTCGACTCAGTACGAAAGACCGGACGCCTAGTATTGGTATCCGATGCTGTCGAGCGGGGAAGCTTCTTGAACACCGTGGCCTCACATCTGACCCGACTAGTCTTCGATGACCTCGATGCCCCGATAGTAGTGCTCGGCTCCAGAAATCACATCACTCCCGCACCTGAACTCGAAGAGTTGTTTTTCATCCAGCCCGACGAGATTCTTGATGCTATCCATACACAGATCCTCGAACTGCCAGGCCACCAGGTGACAACCGATCAGTCACAGCATGAGATGCTGAGACGGGCGAAATATGGTGTCTGAGCTGACTGTTACCTGCTGACCGCACACGTTCAGTGTGAGGGGGTCACCCGATATGACGCGCAGGCTGATCCCGTCACCAGTGACAGCGACGAACAGAAGTGAACCTCGCAATCGCAGATGGAAGCTAATCCTCGTGATTCCAGGAGGAAGACAGGGATCGAAACTGTAGCCTGAGTAGTCTCTCAAGCCTGCAAAACCCACCACCACAGTGGACCACACCGACGCGGCTGCAGCGACATGAACCCCGTCGCAGGTGTTGTTGTGGGTGTCGGCAAGGTCGATGGCTAGGCTGGAGTGGAAATAGTTGTCTGCTAGATCTAGATGACCTACCCAGGCAGCCATGATGGCCTGCGCGGATGTGGATAAGGTGGAGTCTGCTGTTGTCAGCGGGTCATAGTAGTCGAAGTTGGCCTTCATCTGTTCGCGTGTGAACAGATCTGGGCGGTGAATCTGGGCGAGGATGAGGTCAGCCTGTTTCAGCACCTGATGGCGGTAGATCGTCAGCGGGTGATAGTGAAGCAGCAGAGGGTGATTCTGTGGCGGGGTTCCAGCAAAGTCCCAGACAGCATGGCTCAGAAAATGTGCATCCTGACCGTGAATACCCAGGGCTTCGTCATAGGGGATGGCTACGCAAGCTGCGGCATTTCGCCACAGCGCCAACTCAGCATCATCAACCTCCAAACGCCTGCACACCGCAGTCCAGGTTCTTTCATCCTGGCGGCCCAATCGGTCAAGCCAGTCAGCCGCAGCAGAGAGGTTCGCCGCCGCCATGACATTGGTGAACAGATTATCGTCCACCAGTGCCGAGTACTCGTCAGGGCCTGTCACCTGGTGAATATGGAAGACCCCGTCGGCATCGAAGAAGCCCAGGCTCACCCACAGGCGAGCGGTCTGAACCAGAATGTCGATACCCTCCTGGATCAGGTACGACCAATCATCAGTAGCCTGTAGGTATCGATTGATAGCGTAGGCGATGTCCGCATTGATGTGATACTGGGCAGTCCCGGCTTCGAAAAAGGCGGATGCCTCCCGGCCGTCAATACTGCGCCACGGGAAGAGTGCTCCACGATGGTGGAGTTCACCAGCCCGCTGTAGGGCTCGGGGCAGCGTCGAGAAACGGTACCTCAGCCCAGCCTTGGCCAACTCAGGATGGGTATAGGTCAGCATGGGTATCACCATTGCTTCAGCATCCCAGAAGGTGTGTCCGTCGTAGCCTCCTCCTGTGACACCTTTCGCGGGGATGCCAAGGCCTTCACTGCACACGCTAGCTTGGAACCCTTGATAGAGGTTCCAGCGCAGTGCGCTCTGGGTATCATGGTCATCCTCGATCACGATATCAGCGGTATGCCACCAGTGAGTTAATGCCTGCTCATGGGAGTCAAGAAGGTCGGCTCGCGAGCAATGACGTAGCCTGTCGAGCGTGTCGCAAGCCTGCCCGAGAAGATGCTCGTCAGATACAGGGCGAGCATCATCGGTGAATAGGGGGCCATCGGTAGCAAAAGACGCCCGTACTGACACTGTCAGGGTGTCATCTGCTGACAGTTCGGCAGAAAACTTGCGTCCCACTGCGGTATCTGTGCTCATCAGTGATTCTGTCGATGCATGGGAGTTTGTCTCATAGCTGACCAGGCAGGCAACACCAACACCGCAGTTCTTGGTTCGAACCAGGATTCCAGGGTCTGGCTGTGTTGCCATCCAGGTGATTGTTGTGGGGCTTTCCAGAGAAGTGGACTTACGAGGGTCCAACCCAGTCGAGTCGATCCGTCGAGGCTGAGCGCTCACCCAATGGGAGATCTCGACGTGTGCCGGTTGAAACACGTGCACGGAATACTCGAGGAAAACACAGCCACGAAGCACAGCCGACACCATCCGCATGGAGGTGATCCTCACCTGTGTTCCATCAGGGACAATCCATGTCAGATTCCGCTGGAGGATTCCTGTGTTCATCGACAGTGTACGGCGATAGTCGCGGCACGGTGAGGTGTAGGGATCGAAAGTGTACCCATTAACCACCAGAGAGAACTGGCCTGGGTTGGGGGCTGGTTGGATTGTTTGCCCCACTCGAGCCAGTCCATAGGCATCCTCGGGGTAGAGGATCGGCCAGGTCTCGTAGAAGCCATTCACAAAGACTTGATCGGCGCAATCTGAATCCTCTTCGATAAAACCGCGCATACCGATGAATCCATTGGCGAGGGCGAAGATCGTACGAGCGTGACCGGAAGAGTTAGCCTCGGTGTCTTCGAGGGTCCAGTCAGTGGTGTGGATGGTCACGGCCCCGCCTTCTTTCTCCCCATCTCGAAGAGATGGAAACCTCGGTTATTAAGAAATGATAACGTTTGCTGCCAACGTTTGCAATCGCTTCTTCGGTACCCTAGTCTGGTCCATACGAGCTGGTGCCACCCCAGTGGCGCAGAATTGACAAAGGAGTTTTCATGGCAAAACGCTATTTGACACTTGGCCTTGCAGGCCTGATTGTAGCCACCATGGGTTTGGCTGCTTGTACTCCAGATACACCACCGGCAAAGGACAATCTGGTTGTGACCATTTACGGAACACCGACGGGTAGCGAAGGTGCTCAGTGGGAGGCAAGCTGGCAAGCATGGGCTGCTGCAAATGAGATCACCATCCAATACACCGGTGACAGAGATTTCACCACCAATATCTCCACCAAGATTCAAGGTAATGACCTGCCCGATATCGCAGTCTTCCCTCAGCCTGGTTTGATGAAGGCCGTGATTGAAGACGGCAAGGTTAAGCCCCTTGATGCAGTGACACTTGGCTCAGTGACCCAGAATTTCTCTGCTGACTGGCAGTCCTACGGTACGGTCGAGGGTGAACAGTACGCCGTACCGCTGGACGCCTCAGCTAAGGGTTACATCTGGTATTCCCCTAAGAAGTTCGCTGAGCTCAACGCAACAATTCCCACAACCTGGGCAGAATTGATGACACTGACCGATACGCTGGCAACCCAAACTGGTGCACCCGTCTGGTGTGCAGGTTTCAACTCCGGCGATGCATCGGGTTGGCCGGGAACCGACCAGCTTGCTGAGTACGTACTGTCCGCATCAGGCGGCGCCGTCTATGACCAGTGGGTCGATGGAACGGTGAAGTTCACTGACAAGCCCATTGCCGACGCATTCACTGCGATGGGGAAGATCCTGTTGGATCCGAAGTATGTCAACGCTGGTTTCGGTGATGTTGCGTCCATCAACTCCACGTCATTCGGTGATGTTACCATCCCCTTGGCAAGCGGCCAGTGCTTGATGACGAACCAGGCTACCTTCCTGGCTGGCTTCTTTGCTGACGCCAAGACCGCCGATGGTGAAACCCCAGTTGTGGCAGAAGACGGCGACATCTGGGCATTCATGATGCCTCCAGTTGCCGGGACTCCATCAGTCATGGGCGGCGGCGACTTCGCCGTTGCATTCAGCGATGACCCGGCTGTGGCCAAGGTCATGGCCTACCTGGCCTCGGGTGACTATGCCACCAGCCTCATCACAGTTGACGGTGCATCCTTCATCACCGCCAACAAGGGCGTGGATATCTCCAAGCAGAGTGATCCTCTCCTGGCCCAGGCCATGGAAGTCTTGATCAGCCCAACAACCATCTTCCGTTTCGGTGCCGGCGACGCAATGCCAAGTGTTGTGCAGCAGGCCTGGTGGAAGGGCATGGTGAACTGGATCAACGGCGTGGACCAAGCAGAGGTTCTTGAGCAGATTCAAGCAGCGTGGGCTGACATTTAATCAACGAAGACAGCGTCGACCGACGAGGGAGGTGGAGTCATGCAAGGGTTTTTAGCCTGGCTGGCAAGTTTGCCTCAGCTAGTGCAGATCCCAGTAGTGATTGCCATCTTCCTCGTGGTCGTCGGCTTCATCATCGTCCTCATTGAGGTAGCCCCCCGTCCTGGGAAAAAGTACACCTGGGTGAGATTGGCAATAGCCGTGGGGGTTCCGGTAGCCCTCCTCGCAGCCTTCGGGCTCCAGAAATCAGTTGCCTGGGTCTTTCTACTCGGCGCTGGTTTGGGAGGAGGGCTCTTCTGGCTTGATGCCCGTTCAAGGAAGGGGCAAGGACGACTTATTCAACTGGCCCTATTCACCTCTCCAGCTTTATTCCTCCTCGTTGTCGGATTAGTCTGGCCGACAATCCGTACCATGGTCTCGGCGTTCATGGACAAGTCAGGCAACCGATTCGTCGGGCTCGATAACTTCGCCTGGGTCTTCTCAGCCGGAGGGTCGGGGGGACTGACCTCGCTGATCAACACCATCATATGGGTGCTGGTCGCACCCGTACTGGCAACAGGGATTGGCCTGGTCTACGCACTGTGGGTGGACCGCTCGCGGGCGGAAAAGCTGCTCAAGGTGTTGATCTTCATGCCCATGGCGGTCTCTTTCGTGGGCGCATCCATCATCTTCAAGTTCTTCTATGACTATCGCCAAGGCAACCAGATCGGCTTACTGAATCAGATCGTGGTTTTCTTCGGGGGCACGCCGATCAACTGGCTCCAGGGCTATCCGCTCAACATGTTTCTCATGATTGCCATCCTGATTTGGTCTCAAACAGGGTTCGCGATGGTGATTCTGTCTGCGGCGATCAAGTCGGTCCCAGCGGAGCTCATCGAGGCAGCACAGATCGATGGAGCATCCGCCTTCAGGCGCTTCATCAACGTGATCATCCCCACCATCAGGCCCACGATCATCGTGGTCTGGATCACAATTTCCATCACCTCGCTCAAGGTTTACGACATCATCGCTGTCACCACAGCAGGGTTCAATAACACCTCGGTACTCGGCTATGAGATGGTACGCCAGTTCTCCCTGTTCCCGCCGCAAACCGGACACTCCGCTGCGTTGGCGATGCTCATCTTCATTCTGGTGATTCCGTTCATCGCCTACAATGCCCGCAACCTATCAAGGGAGCGGCGATGAGCATCACATCAGTGGCGAACTCCACGCGGCGGGTCAAGAAAACCCACAAGGCTCTCAGCAGTCCTTGGGCGACCGCCGGTGCCATCCTCATCGCGGTGGTCTGGACCGTACCGACTTTCGGGTTGTTCGTGTCCTCCTTCAGGCCCGCAGCCGACATCACCACGTCAGGGTGGTGGACCTTCTTCACCAATCCGAACGTCACCCTGAACAACTACGCCCAGACTCTCGACTTCGTCTCCTCCGGTGTGACCATTCGCCAGACTTTGGTGAACTCACTCACCATCACGATTCCAGCGGCAGTGATCCCTATCACCTTAGCCCTGCTGATTGCCTACGCTCTGGCTTGGATTGACTTCCGTGGGCGTCATGTGGTGTTCATCGCGATTTTCACTCTCCAGATTGTGCCGCTGCAGATGCTTCTGGTACCGCTGCTGAAACTGTATACCGGGGGAGTCACCCTGGCAGGAGTCCAGATCTTCTCGGGTCTGGGTGCCAACTCACTGGGGTCGGGGTTTGCACAGGTGTGGATCACTCATACGATGTCAGCCCTGCCTCTGGCAACCTTCATGCTGCACAACGCGTTGGCGACGATCCCCGGTGAAGTCATGGAAGCAGCCCAAATAGATGGGGCCGGACACGGGCAGATCTTCCTGCGGCTGGCGTTGCCGTTGGCTGTGCCGACCATCGCTAGTTATGCGATCTTCCAGTTCCTGTGGGTGTGGAATGATCTGCTCATCGCCACCATCTTCACCTCGGGGCGCAATGCTCCGATTACGAAAACTCTGGCGGACCTCTCAGGGGTCTATGGTCAGCAGTGGTACCTGCTGACGGCAGGTACCTTCTTGGCGATCATCGTACCTCTGTGTGTCTTCTTCGCTCTGCAGCGCTTCTTCGTTCGCGGTCTCCTCGCCGGAGCAACCAAGGGGTAAGATGATGCGAAAGGGGCAACTGTGGTAGGCATAGAAGATATTGCGCGTGACATCGGCATGTCCGCGTCAACGGTATCTCGCGCGTTGAGGGACCTGCCAGCAGTCTCAGAGAAAACCAAGGAAATCGTACGTGCTGCTGCGGATCGCCTGGGATATGTACGCTCCGCGGCGGCGTCGGGGCTGGTTACAGGCCGTACCATGGCCATCTCTCTAGTCGTACCTTCGGTAAGTTTGTGGTTCTACTCCCAAGTCATCGAGGGGGTGGACTCGCAACTGCGCGAGGCAGATTACGATATGGCGCTGGTGAACCTCGGGGGAGTCGGAGTCGAACGACAGCGCGCATTCAGGCGTTCTCTGCTGCGGCATCGCGGGGATGCCGTGCTGGCTTTGTGTCTGGATTTCTCGGATGAGGAGCGTGAGGAACTTCGTCAGACCAGGTTGCCGGTGATTGTGGTGGGGACCCCGGTTTCCGGCTTGCGGTTCGTCGGGATTGACGAGGTGGCCGCCGGTGCCCAGGCCACCCAGCATCTGATTGACTTGGGGCATCGGGATATCCTCCATATCACCGGAGGTGCCGAAGAAAGGCTGGGGTTGAGCCTTCGAGTGCCGCAAGGACGGCGATGGGGGTATGAGCAGGCCCTGAAAGCTGCAGGAATCACCCCGAACCCAGCCAGGGTAGTCGAAGGACGTTTCTCGATGGAGTACAGCCGTACGGCGATCGACACCCTCATTGAGTCCGGTGAAACCATGCCGACTGCCATCTTCGCCGCCTCCGATGAGATGGCCTTCGGCGCCATCCTGTCGCTGAATCATCATGGCCTGGATGTGCCCGGTGATGTCTCGGTCATCGGCATCGACGACCACGAGATGTCGAGTTCCTTCTACTTAACGACCCTGGCCCAACGCCCCTTCGACCAGGGAGTTCACGGGGCACAAATCCTGCTCGATGAGCTCTGCGGTAAGCCAGCGGTACGGACCTCGCGCGTACTGCCGGTTCATCTCGTTACGCGAGGTTCCACAGCGCCGGTCACGAGGTAGAAAAACTCTTCCAAGCAGCGACAAATCCTGGCGCACACTTGCCATAGTCTTTATATGAAAACACCACTGCTGGAGGAGCATCCAGGTACATCAAAGCATATAGATGATATGCTGAAGCATATGAGAACAACATTCCTCATCAACGAAGACCTCTATTCACGAGTCAAGAAGATCGCCGTGAACCAGAAGAGAACTGTGACATCACTGGTTGACGAAGCCTTGATCCAACTAGCTGAGAAGTACGAAGCCACCGAAGAAACCACGGGCCGTTTCTACTTTAACGCTTTGGATTGCGGTGGTCTGCTTCCAGGTATTGACATAACAAATAATGCACAAATTGCCGACATCCTCGATCGAGAGGAATTCGGCGCGATGGTGTGGTGGCCTGATGATAATGCCTGATGTCAATGTGCTCATTGGATCGATGCGCATCGAGGATCCTCGCCATGCGCAGTTGAGTGAGTGGCTGGGAAATGCTGTGGATGGACACGAAACCCTTGGCTTGTCAGTCCTTGTTTTGGGTGGAGTAGTCCGTATCATGAGTCATCGTGGTCTCCTCAATGTTCCCAAGCCGACACAAATTGTCATAGCAGAACTTGAAAGACTGCTTCGGCATAGAAACGTGGAACTCGTTTATCCTGGACCCAAGCATTGGGATATCTTTGCTTGGCTGTGTAAAATCACAGGAATCACAGGCGGTCGTATCTCAGATCTCCAGCACGCCGCCATCGCCATCGAACACGATGCAACGTGGGTAAGCCTCGATCAAGACTTTGCCAGAGTTCCCTCACTGAGGTGGGAACTGCCAACTGTGTGACAAATCGGGCATGATCACCTTGGATTAAGCCTAGCCCCAGGTCACCGCACCCTGGTCATGCTGCCGTAGGCAGTACCCCCGGCAGCCTATCTGTGGACTTGGGAAAAGATCTCTACTCAAGACCCTACGCAGGCCGCCGGGGATACTGCCTACGGCAGCATGACCGGAAGTTAAGCGATTCGTTTGTGGGAGAAGGAGCTTCTCTACTCTCGGCGGGGGAGGATGATGGTTCTTCCATCAATAACGAAGACTTCTTGCCCGGCGGCGGTGTGCCAGGTGAAGCATCCTTCGGATGTTTGTTCGAGTCGCCAGCCGGCGTGTGTTTTGAGTCGGTGAGCGCGCCTGGAGAGGGGTCCGAGGTTGGAAACTCTGGTTTGACCAGTTTCACCTGCCCGATAGGGGTTGGTGTGGTCGAGATCCAGGTGTCGGGATTCGATGCTGGACCAGGGGAATACGTCGTGGGGGTGGGCTAGTAATACCCGGTCGCGGATGCGGGTGGGAATCTCGTATGAGTCGACGGAAATGTCATCTGCGTTGAGGTGGATCGCGGGGGTCAGGCGTACCTGGGTGGCTTGGGTGAGGTTGCGGACCTGCTCAATCATCAGTGGCCCGATCTCTTCGACCCGGGCTAGGGCTTCGGGATCCTCACAATTCTCGGCGTGGATGTGAAGAAAGATCTGGGTACGCGGGGTAAACGCGGGGATCAGGGTGGCAGCAGAGGCGATGAAGGCTTCTTTGGCCTCATCGGTGTCGGGAACAGGGTCCATATCGCGGGTGGTGGGTATTCCGATGAGTTGGACCGCAGCAGCGGGATTAGCGAGAACACCAATAGCCTTGGCTCGACGCTCATCGTGGGTTCCGGTGTCGCCATTGGCGGCGAGGGCATCAGCGATGTGGTCGATCGTGGCATCGAAGAAGATTGAATCCGATCGATCAATGCGAGCATTGACCCACCCGGTAAGCGGGTCGCAGGCGTCTCCATTGATGCGCACATGACGTGAGGACCCACTCTTCGCCTTATCGCGTAGATGATCGGGGTCTGCTTTCGCCAGCGCTGCTGTGATCGTACGAGTCAACCGCTTGGTGTTCACAGTTCCCAGACTGGGAGCAATCATCGCATCGACGATGGCGTATTGGTCGTCGGTCAGCCATTGGGTTTCTTGGGCGACCCGGCGTGCCTGCCATAGTGGCGCGACCCCGCTGGTGACTTGATTCCAACAGGTGGGTAGGTAGACGCATAGATTGCGGATGTCTTTGATCAGGTATGCCGCTGCTGTGGTGGACGTCCGCAGTGTGACCGCGAGTTCACCGCTGAGATCTTCTCCAAAGAGATCTTCATCGATCTCTTGGAACCGGTATTCGTTGTGTTCGGTAGGCAGGGGAATCTCCTCGGGCCAGGAGTAGGAGTGAATCGCAGTGGCGAGTTGGGCGGAAATCTCCGCTTCGAGTTCGTCGCGTTGACGGCACAGTTGAGTGAGCTTTGTCATCTCGGCTCTAGCGTGAGATAACCACTCATTCTGTGATTCGTACATACGTTCGATTCTATCATGATATACAGTCAGAATCTACCCGGGATTGAGTTATCCACAAGGAAAAATAGAGGAAAACAAAACTGTGGATAACTCCCCCCCGGTCATCCTGCCGTCAGGCAGGACCCCCGGCAGCCAGCGTAGGGTCTGGGGGTAGATCTTTACCCAAGTCCATACGTCGGCTTCCGGGGGTCCTGCCTGCGGCAGGATGACCGGGGGC
>WQYJ01000005.1 GCA_009781325.1 Propionibacteriaceae bacterium
CATCCAAGCCAGTGGCTACAACCTCGACCGGCATAACCCCAACCGAGAAACGGCACTGGAGGAGCGCTCACCCAAAGAGTTGATTGCCGAACTCATCGCCACCGAGCGCGAACTGCTCGGGTTGTACGAGCAGTTGCAGCGTGAGATTGAGGAGTTCGAGCTGTGAAGGCGACATTGACGCCGCTGCGGAGCATCCTGACACAACGACAAGGGGAGACAGTCGAAAACAACGGGACGTACCCTATTGCTGGTGTCTACGGTTTCGGGCGCGGGGTTCTTCTTCGCGAGCCGCTAAGGGGCTTCGAGACCAAGTACACAGCACTCACGCAGTTGCGCGAGGGCGATGTTGTCTACAGCAAGCTTAAGGCATTTGAGGCTGCGATCACGATCGTCGATGCCCCCGCTGATGGGTACTACGTATCGCAGGAGTTCCCCGTGTTCTCCGTTTCGTCCGCAGTCAACGCCCGTTATCTCGACCACATGCTCAAATCCTCGGCCTTTCTCAAGGCATTGGCGGCGCTGTCAACAGGCATAGGCGCACGACGTGAACGGGTTCACCCCGACCAGTTCCTCCGTCTCGAAGTCCCCATCCCCAGCCGCCCCGACCAAGACCGCATCGCCGCCCACCTCGACTCCCTTGGGATTGCGGCGCATGTAGCGCCAACCACGAACCTGGATGCAGCCATCGAACGTCTGATCCTTGAAGCCGCCAGCGACGCACCGCGTGTTCGCTTGAGTAGCATTCTGGCAAGAGATCGAGAGTGGATCGAACTTGACACTGACACGATCTACAAGCCGGTCGGTGTGAGCAGCTTCGGCAAGGGCATGATCAGGTACAGCGAAACCAACAGTTCCGGGCTCTCGAAGATGCGCTACTACTATCTCCGCCCCGGAGACCTCTTAGTCAGTAACGTCATGGCATGGCAGGGGGCCGTGTGCGTCGTAGAGGAAACCGACGCTGGTCGTGTCGCCAACAACCGGTTCCTCCAGTACCGACCGACCGGCGACACCGCATCGACTGGTTGGCTGGCACTCTTCTTCGGAACGACCGAAGGTACCGCCATGCTGGCCAACGCTTCGCACATGCATTCCCCAACCAACCACACTCTCAGCCTCAACGCATTTGATGACCTTGAAGTGCCAGTGCCGGAACGAGTGCTTCAGGATCGCATAATGACGATTGCGCGGCAAGCTGACGCCGTCCGAACGTCTGTCGGTAAGCGGAACGAACTAGCCAAAGCTATCCTCCCCGCCGCTCGCAATGAGATCTTCAACGACCTCGCGACACGCCCGAGGGGTGGGAATTCCTAGAGAACTTGCGTAATGCCTTGTAGGCAACCTATTGGCATTTTCTGCCCACAGGACTTCGGCGTGTCGTCCACAGAGTTTTCAGGATTGTCAACAATGACTCTCGCTCAAATACACAGCCTGTGGATAACTAATCCCTTCTGAGGATAACGAAATGTCGTAACCCTGCGCTAGCTTGATTTCGAGAGCAAATCACAGCCGTGTGACTCTCAGAAAGGAGTTCACAATGGAACTCAAGATCAATCAAACAGAACTAGACAAGATCGCCAACCAGATCGCGAAACGAACCGAGATTGCACTCAACCAAGGGATCCAAGCCGCAGAGGACCAGCCGCTGGACCAGGCGGTTCAAACGGTTGCACGCGAAATGAGATCAGCCGGAGGGGATCCCGATTTGGGTGTTATTCGCAGCATACTTATTGAGCGCGGGTGGAAGTGAGCACCCAAAATGGCAGTTTTCTACAGTTTCCACTACGACCGCGATTCTTGGCGGGTTCAACAAATCATCAATATGGGTGTCATTGAAGGACAACCGCTCCTCAACTCCCAGGACTGGGAGGCCGTACGTCGGCGTGGCGATGCGGCTATCAAGAAGTGGATCGATGAGCAGATGAAATATAAACAAGCCGTAGTCGTTCTCATCGGTGCGCAAACAGCTTCCCGCCGATGGGTGTTGTACGAGATCGGTAAAGCATGGGAGGAGCGGCGTCCTCTCGTGGGCGTTCGCATCCATGGCTTAAAAGACGCGAATCAACAGATCGACTACGCCGGCACAGACCCATTCACACAAGTGGAAACCCAGGATGGGTACCCGCTCAGTACCTGGGTACCGGTCTTCAATCCGTCAGGGAGCAACAGCCAGGCGGTCCACGCAAGTATCAAGGCGAGTCTGGCCAGTTGGGTCACACAAGCCTACAAGCGTACCTGACGTCGCCCGGTGAGCATCGAGTGCAATATGGCAGCGACAAAACGCATCACGCACCTAACCTTCATACAGGACACCATCACGCGCATGGCCAACGAGGCCAACACCCTCAAAGCTTGGCTCGTACCGGTTGTCACGGCGGCCTATGGCTACGCCGTCATTGGGCACTCCTGGCCAGTGGCAGCGCTCGGCATAATGGCCTCGCTGGTATTCGGATGGCAGTCAGCTCGCTATCTTCAGCAAGAGAGAGCGTTCCGAAGCCTCTACATATCGGCTGCAAGGGGTGAAGTAACTCCGTTCAGTATGGACATCACTGACCACACTGTGTCTCTGTGGGGCAAACGCTCGGCGCTATGGACGTGGTCAGTGGGTGGATTCTTCGGGACTTTCGTGGCGGTGGGAGTTTGTGTGGTGCTCTACGCCGTCTTCTGCTAGTCCGTCATCCAGTTGCGACGTAACTTGGTGACTTGCGGAAATCACCAACTTACGTCGCTGGTTCGCCATGGGCAGTCAGCGACCGCCATTCACCGCTGGTCACGGTTACATGGTCCAGGAATCGTAGGCCGATAGTCTGGGTGGCCTTAATAAGAGCGTCCGTCGCCCGTAGATCTGTCGTTGTCGGTGTGGGGTCACCGCCTGGATGGTTGTGGGCGACGGCGAAGGCGACGCCGTCGTGCCGTAGCACCGTAGCCAGAATCTCACGCACTGGTATCGGGCACGCCTTTGCTGTCCCCGACGCAATGACCTCGGCTCGCTTCAGCCGCAAGCCACCGTCAGCGATCAGGACTGCGACTTGTTCGGTTCGCGCCCGTCCGATCAGTGGCTGGGCCACGCGAGCGATGTCTTCTGAGGTGGCGAGTCTGATCGTCTCGACCGGAGTGTCTATGCGATTCACCAGCCCGAAGGCGGCACACAGGCGGGCGGCTTTCGCGGGGCCGACTCCCGACACCCGTGCCAACTCCTCTGGCCTAGCCGACGCCAAACCGGACAAGCCTCCCCAGTCAGCCAACAACCGCTGAGCTAAGTCGAGGGCGCTGACACCTTCTCGACCCGAGCCGAGTTGCACGGCAACCAACTCGGCATCGCTCAACGCCGCCGCACCCTGTCGAAGGAGCCGCTCTCGGGGCCGGTCGGCGACCGGCACGTCAGTCATTTTCACTGCCACGCAATCAGTCTCGCAGGCACGTCCGACAAATCATGTCGGTATCGGTAGGCCTACCCATGGGGTATCAACAACGCCCGAACTAGATCGTCGGTAAAGAAGAGTCGGAGGGACTAGCCCAGTGGTACCGACCTACTTGCCAGTACGAATGGCCAGTGCCCGGCTTGGGGCGCTTCGGGCGCCATTCCGATGTCTTGAGACATGATATTCCGATGTCCTAAACCACAACACTGTCACCGCGACCATGCTTGGGGGCACCGCGTTTGGGGTGCCGAGTTGGATGCTTATGTCAGTCTTGTCAAGAGTACGGCGATGTCTTCGCCGGACTCGGTCATACCGCCTTGTACCCATGTGCGAATAACGGCGACCGTACCTTGTTCCTTGAAGTGGTTGACATACTCCAGTTCAGTGTCATTGAGATCGGGGAAGCGGCGGCGGCACATCTGCAGAGACTGCTCGCGTTGGAGCGCGAAGAATCGTTCCACCAGGGTTGAGCCTGGTTGAAGCGCGAGACTGGCGAGCTCTGGCTGGTCAGCCAGTGTACGCAGGACGGTTTCAGCAAAGGTCTGTTCATCCTCACAAGGGGTGCCTTGCAGAGGTGCCATGACAGTGGCGAGAAAGTCGTCTTCAACGTGTTCCAGTAACTCGGCAGGGTTGGCGTAGTGCAGATAGAAGGTGCCTCGGCTGATGTCAGCCCGAGCACACAATTCAGTCACGGTGACCTGCGTAATCGGCTTCACGGCAAGTGCCTCAACGAGAGCTTCACGCAGTACCATCTCGGTATAGCGGGTCTTGCGGCTTGATTTCATCTCTGCTCCTGAACACATCATGTGAACTCTGTCGATTTGCCGACAGCAGTCCGCAGCTGTGGTGATGGCGGTGCCATATCTGAATAACTTAACATGGTGTACGCAGATAGACACCTGTCTGTTTGATTCTTGGATAACAAATGAGGATGCCAATGCGGGTTCGTCACTTCGATCATTTCTTTCAGATGACACTGTTCCCTCGATTTTTCCCAGTGAACACATATCTGGTTCACCATGATGACGGCCTGATTGTGATAGATACCGGGCTGCCGATCTCGGGACCAGGCATTATTCGTACCCTGCGAAGTCAGGCCAAACCACTGACTCATATCCTGCTGACACATGGTCACTACGACCATGCAGGTTCCTTGGATCAGATCGCCCAGCAGTTTCCTGCAGCTCAAGTGGCCTGCTCGCAGGCAGAGTCTGCCATGCTTGCCGGACATAGCTGGGAAGATTCAGACGGTCGTCGGTTGGACGAGAAGAATCTTCCTGGTCGGTGGGCTCGCACACGCGTACAGCCGACGATGATCCTCGAAGACGGTGAGCATATCGGCCCGCTCCAAGTTCTTGCTTCTCCTGGTCATACCCCTGGCCACCTGTCGTACTGGCATGAAGGCGCTGGTGCGCTGTTCACAGGAGATGCTTTCCAGACCCAAGGCCGTCTTGCGGTCGCTGGAGACGTGATTCCCACCTTCCCCTGGGTAACGCGTGCGACATGGAATCAGGCACTTGCTCTTCGCAGCGCCCGGCAACTCGCAAGGCTTCCAATCCAATACCTGGCAACCGCTCATGGCGAGGTACTGACCGACCCCAATTCACGCCTGGCAGCCGCGATCACCCGAGCATCGAAGAGGTTGGAAGGAGTGGCTCACACATGAAACCAGGACAGCTATTTCGCACCCCAGAGTTTGATTTCGAAGCGCAAACATGTTGGGAAGCTCAGAGGGAACCGGCTATTCTTAAAGGGTGGCCGCTGCAGACCTAACGACACCCGAAGTGGAAGCGTACCTTCGTCGACGTACGGGATTAGCGGCATCCGGTCACGGAGTTCCTATTACTCGCAGGATTTTTGCGTCCAACTGGACGTGGGCAGCGATCAACCTCGCCTTCATCAGCTACATCACCTTGTGGATCATGCTGCGAGATGTCATGAGAGACCGCGAGGCTGAGGATGGTTCCCGCATTCCGGGCTTGAATGCCAATGCTCTGTGGATGTCTGCCGAGCGAGCCTTACCCACCTTGCTCTTCTGGGTTATCTGCTTCATCCTGATCGATCGCTACAAGCCGCAGCGGCTCCTCGTCTGGGCTATTGCCCTGGCATGGGGAGGGTGTGTGGCAGTGATGGCGTCGTACTACATCAACTCGTGGGTGGGGACCAAGATTGCGGTTGTTGACGGGATGCCCGGGGGATATGTACTGCGCCTGGCAGTTTTCGTGGCACCCTTTGTTGAGGAATCCACCAAAGCCTGCATCATCTTCCTGATCGTTCTCATCGACCGAAACCGATTCGCCTCACGAGTATCCGGGCTAGTCATCGGAGGTCTGGCTGGGGCAGGCTTCGCCTTCACTGAGAACATCATCTACTACGCCCGCGTGATCGTCTATGGCTCGTACACCTCAGGAACCGGGGATGTTAAAGCTGCACTCGACTATTTGGTCTTGATGCGAGGGGTTTTCACCTGTTTCGGGCACCCGATGTTTACGATGATGACCGGTCTTGGTGTTGCCTTCGCGGTCACCAGCCGTTCGAAGATCATACGAGTCATCGCCCCGCTTGCCGGGTTCCTCCTCGGGGCCTTCCTCCACATGTTCTTCAACTTCTTTGTCTCCATGGTCGAAGATGAGAACCTGATTCCCATCCTGCTGATTCTTGTGTGGCCCATCGTGATCGGTGTGGTCATCCGGGCAGTGGTCTCCTCCATACGTCAAGGTCGTATGATCTCGGCTCGCCTAGCTGACTATGTCGCTATGGGATGGCTGCCTCCTCACTACCCGATGGCTCTATCGCGCATGCGGTCTCGAGGCTGGACCTTGTTCATGAGCCTATTCCACGGCAGTGTCATCAACACCTGGAAGATTCAAGTACGCGCCACCGAGTTGGCTGCCCTGCGCGAAGCAATCACCCGCGGGACAGTCGATCATGGCGGGCTGTACCGAGAACTCGAGATCATCAATGAGATCGCCGGGCTTGCCCGGATGGGCGGAATGGCTGACGGGGCTGGGCTGCGCCCGTACCTTCCTTGGAATGCTTCCCGTCAGCGTCACACTGCGGCATTGCCTCAACACAGAGATCAGATAATGCCGCCCAACCCGGCGTTAATGGAGGTGGCAGGGCCTCCCATCAAGTATTCTGCTGTTGACCCAGCTTGGCGTCCACCGGTGTGAACGCCATATTCGAAGGCGTGCGCGGGAAAGGAGCCTAGATGGAGGAAACTCTGTCCTCTCTTCTTGGCCAACTTCGCTCTGCCCTGTCCCAAGTACGGCTGACACTGCCTCTCCCTGGTAGTGCGCAGGCAAAGACATGGGCAACAGCAGCAGTGAGTCAGCTTGACGATTATGTGATTCCTCGTCTGCAAGCCATTGAGGCCCCTCTCTTAACTGTCGTCGGGGGATCAACAGGAGCGGGGAAGTCAACATTGGTGAACTCCCTGCTCAGGCAGGTAGTCACCACCACAGGAGTGATTCGGCCGACGACGAAAGCCCCAGTTCTGATCCATCATCCCGATGACGCCCATTGGTTCAACTCTGATCGTGTCTTCCCAGAGCTTGCTCGCTGCGCTGGGGCAACCGACAATCCGCGAAGCCTCCAGATTCTTGCCTGCGAAGCTGTCCCTGCGGGTCTGGCTATCCTTGATGCCCCTGACATTGACTCGGTGGATGTTGAGAACAGAACCCTCGCCGCTCAGCTTTTGGCAGCAGCGGATCTGTGGCTCTTCATTACCTCGGCAGCTCGATACGCCGATGCGGTTCCCTGGGAATACCTCAGCCAGGCTGCCCAGCGTTCTGCTGGCGTGGCTGTGGTTGTTGACCGCGTACCTCCTGCAGCGATGCGGGCAGTCCCTGAGCACCTCGCGCAGATGATGACTCAGCGCGGCCTGGGCGACTCCACCCTCTTTGCTGTGCCGGAAACCGTCACCGACGACGATGGCTTGCTACCCGTGGCTGCGGTGGAGCCCATCCGTGCATGGCTGCACTATTTGGCCGATGATCAGATGGCTCGGGTGAAGGTGGTCATGGGGACCCTCGACGGGGCAATCGCCGCCTTAGAAAACGGGGTACAGGCCATTTCGGATCAGGTTTCTGCTCAAAACCGTTGCCTGACTCAGCTCAAAGCTGATGCCGCCGCGATCTTCAAAGAGACCAAGCGATCAGTACGCGCCGCCAGTTCCGATGGGACCTTACTGCGCGGAGAAGTGATGGCCAGGTGGCAGGATTTCGTTGGTACAGGCGACTTCATGAGATCCATCGAGTCCACGATCGGGCGTGCCCGTGATCGGATTGGACGCTTCTTTACAGGACGAGCTGACAAGGCTTTCGATGTCCAAGTAGCGGTAAAGTCGGGCCTGGAAACCCTCATCATTGAGGCAGGTGAATCCGCGGTTGAACGCGTGGAAGCCTCATGGCTGGCCGATCCTGCGGGTCGCTACCTTATGCAGTGGTGCGGAGCTGACATTGGTACGATTGCTCCCGATTTCCCGGCCCAAGTTGAGGATGCTATTCGGCGCTGGCAAGAGGATGTCATGGGCATCGTCTCCAAGGAGGGGGCGGGCAGGCGTACTAAGGCTCGGCTGGCAGCGCTGGGAGTCAATGCGGCAGGGGTGTCGCTGATGCTTGTTGCTTTCTCGCATACCGCAGGTATGACCGGAGCAGAGATTGGCATCGCCGGCGGAACAGCTATCGTGGCACAGAAGGTCCTGGAATTAATCTTCGGTGATGAAGTGATTCGGCGTTTGGCCGCCATGGCAGAAGAACAGTTGAGCACACGCATGGATGGTGTCCTTCAATCTCAACTGGACAGACTGCTGTCTTTGTCGGTGGACCGATTCCCCGCAGAAACCCTCGACTCGCAGGCTCTGGTACGCCTAGGAGCCAAAGTCGGTGCAGCCAGACTTGTGGAAACAAAACGCTTGGCCGCAGGTGCGCATCAGAAGGGGGAAGTAGGTGACGATGGTTCGGTTTGATGAAAAGCTTGGCTTGCTGATCACAACAGTTGAGGCGTGCCGAGGCCGGATCGACCCGGAAGTACTCGACGGCGCCCAGGCGGTCATTGATCGTGCTGATCGGCGGGTCTCCTTGTCGAAGGATGTCACGATCATCGCTATTGCTGGCGCAACAGGAGTCGGCAAATCATCGGTGTTTAATGCCCTGACTAGAACCGCACTGGCTGAAGTTGGGGTACGCCGCCCGCTGACAGAGAAACCTCTGGCGATCACCTTCGGTGACGAAGACACCTCGGAGCTACTGGATTGGCTGGGGATCACTCGCCGCCATATCGCTGCGGGTGCCGAGCTGTCCGGCATTGTTTTACTGGACCTCGTTGACCATGATTCAGTCAAGACCTCCCATCATGAGGAAGTAGATCGTCTGCTGGATGTGGTTGACGAGTTCTTTTGGATTGTCGATCCTCAGAAGTACGCTGATGCCGCCATGCATGAGCACTATCTGCGCCGCTTTGCCGGTCATGAACAAGTGATGACATTTGTCCTGAATCAGATTGATCGCCTGAGCCAGAAACAGGCCAAAGCCTTGCGGAAAGACTTCCTGCGCATTCTGCGTGAGGATGGCCTGAAGGACCCCACAATTCTTTCAGTATCTGCCCTGACAGGGGATGGAATCGATGCTTTGCGTACGCATATGGTGGATGTCGCAGTTGCTAAGAAGTCGATGATCCGCCGTCTTGAGGCAGATATCGTGGTCCAGGCTCAGGCATTGAGTGCCCAGTTAGCTGCCAAGCCTGTTGACTACGTGGGCAATGACCACCTTCGCCTCATTACTGATGCGTGTATGGAAGTCGCTGGGGTCGACCAGATCGCAGATGCGGTTCTGGTGAATTATTCCCGCCGCGGCCGATCGGCTACCGGTCTGCCCTGGTTGGCGTGGTTACCGCGTCTGAAGGCTGATCCGCTTAAGAGGCTCCATTTAGAGATCTTCCGTCCTCGCCGAAAAGAAATCGAACCAACCGAACTTAAGCGTTCGTCCCTTGTCATTCATCCTGTTGCTAAGGCTCGAATCGACATCGCCATGCGTGCGGTGGGCGACGAAGCTGGGGCCAAGCTGCCCCACACCTGGAGGATGGCTCTGGGGCGTCTGGTGAAGGAGAGAACCACTTCGCTGCCGGATGCCGTCGACCAGGCTGTCATCTCAACTGCGGTAGAGCTTGGGGTGAAACCTCGCTGGTGGAGTGTCGTACGCATTCTGCAGTGGATACTGTTAGCGGCGTCGCTGGGCGGTCTGGTGTGGTTAACGGTCAACTTCATCATGACGGCGTATTTGATGGTTCCGGGAATTACTGGTCCGCACCTCGCAGCTTTGCCGTTGCCCACGTGGCTGCTCATTGGCGGGGTTGTCCTGGGTATCATCCTGGGATTGCTGTGCCGCATCGGTGTCAACCTGGGGGCGAAGGCTGCGGCGCAGCGGGCTCGTAGACGCCTGAGGAGTGCCCTGGAATCCGTCACCTCGCAGATAGTTATTGAACCGATAAACGAGGAACTGCGTCGGCATAACGACTCGCTCGCCGCCGTACAGGAGATCATCGCCTGAGGTTATCCACAGGATTGGGGCTGCGGTGAAACTTATCCACAGTTTCATGGATCTCTGACGCTGAGTACACATATTCCATCACAGTCTTCAGTGAATCGCTGTGGACTTCAATGAGGGTCCAAGCAGGTGAACTGAAAGGATAATCATGGAATCGACGATGACGTTGACTGGAAATCTCGGGCATGACATTGAGCTGAAGAAAACGAAGACAGGAATCTCAACGGTGACCTTCCGTGTGGCAACGACCCCGCGTATCCGCACCGATGATGGATGGATTGATGGGTCAACCACCTGGACAACCGTGGTGTGCTATCGGGCATTGGCGGAGAACATTAAAAAGAGTGTTTCCAAGGGCGACCCTGTGATCGTTCATGGAAGGATCCGGACCCAAAGCTGGCAAGATGACCAGGGTGTTTGCCACGAACGGCTGGTTGTTGAAGCCTCCGGAGTTGGCCACGACCTCAATCGAGGTGTCGCTGGCTTCGTCAAGTCTTATCAAGGACCAAACTCCTACCAGGGTCCTGAGCCGCCAGAAACCCCAACTGCTCCTACGGACGAGACCGAGATCGTTGAGATCGAAGACCTCGACGAACCCATAGAAGAGTTGGAACTGGCTATGGCGGCCTAAGACTGAGGGTGTTGATTGAGGGTGACGCGAGTTCAGCTCTTGTGTGCCTGGCATAATGGGTGTTGGCATTTTTCCCGGACCCAAGGAGAGTCATGGCAGAGTTCATCCTCACGATGCACAATGTACGAAAGTCGCTCGGTGAGAAACTCATCTTTGAGAACGTCACCATGTCGTTCTTCCCAGATGCGAAGATCGGCGTTGTCGGCCCGAATGGTGCTGGGAAATCAACACTGGTACGGCTGATGGCTGGGCTAGAAAAGCCCAATAACGGCGAGGTTCTTCTGGCAAAGGATGCCAGTGTTGGAATCCTGCTGCAGGAACCCCCGCTGACAGAAGGCAAGACCGTACTGGAGAATATCCAAGAGGCTGTCGCAGACACCTTGGCGAAGCTGGAGAGGTTCAATGAGGTGTCGGCAGCCATGGCGGATCCCGATGCTGACTTTGATGCCCTGCTCACCGAGATGGGAGAACTGCAGACCGATCTTGACCATCGGCAAGCCTGGGATCTGGACGCTCAGCTTGAGCAGGCAATGGATGCGCTGCGCTGCCCTGAATCGGACATGATGGTTGATGTGCTCTCCGGCGGTGAGAGACGGCGCGTGGCGCTGTGCAAACTTCTTCTGCAGCAGCCGGATCTTCTTCTGTTGGATGAGCCGACAAACCACCTGGATGCCGAATCGGTGAGTTGGTTGGAAGGTCACCTGAAGAACTATCCGGGTGCCGTGCTGGCGATCACCCACGACCGGTACTTCCTCGATAATGTCGCTGGCTGGATCTGCGAAGTCGACCGAGGTCAGCTTCACCCCTATGAGGGCAACTATTCGACCTATCTGGAGACCAAGAGAGCCCGTTTGAGTATTGAAGGCAAGAAGGATGCCAAGAGGGCAAAGATTCTTGAACGCGAACTCGACTGGGTTAGGTCTAATCCTAAGGCTCGTCAAGCCAAGAACCGGGCACGTCTAGCACGATACGAAGAACTAGCAGCAGAAGCCGAAAGGAACCGCACCCTCGACCTCGCTGAGATCAATATCCCCCCTGGTCCCCGCTTGGGTTCAGAGGTGATCGAAGTCACGAAACTGACCAAGGGCTTCGAGGATCGAGTCCTGATCGACAACCTGTCCTTCTCGCTGCCGCGGGCTGGCATCGTGGGTGTTATCGGGCCGAATGGGGTGGGTAAGACCACCTTGTTCAAGATGCTCATCGGCGAAGAGGTTCCGGATTCCGGGAAAATCAAGATCGGGTCCACTGTCTCCTTCAGCTATGTTGATCAGGGCCGTACTGGAATTGAACCCACCAAGAATGTCTGGCAGGTTGTTTCAGATGAATTGGACTTCATCAAGGTCGGCAGCTTTGAAATGCCCAGCCGTGCCTACGTTGCTTCCTTCGGCTTCAAGGGCCCCGACCAACAGAAACACGCAGGTGTCCTGTCGGGCGGAGAGAGGAACCGGCTGAACCTCGCACTGACTCTCAAGCAAGGCGGAAATGTTCTGCTTCTCGACGAACCGACCAATGACCTCGATGTGGAAACACTGCAGTCACTAGAAGATGCACTCTTAGATTTCCCAGGGTGTGCTGTGGTGATTTCCCATGACAGATGGTTCCTCGACCGGGTGGCTACACACATCCTTGCGTGGGAAGGCGATGATGAAGATCCGGCACGCTGGATGTGGTTCGAAGGCAACTTCGAAGACTATGAAGCCAATAAGGTTCTCCGTTTGGGAGTCGAGGCAGCCCGGCCCCACCGTACCTCACACCGCCGACTGACCAGAGACTAATCAGGTGCACACCCTAAGAATTGGTTCAAAAAATCACAATTTGGTAACACCTAGTCCAATTCACCCATTAGGGTTAGTTGTGTCACAACTGTTCACAGCAGCATCGCTGGCAGTCGAAGAAAGAGTACTCAAATTCCATCATGGTGTAGAGTAACCTACGGTACCGTAAGTTAGCAGAGGAAAATCTATGCAGACCCCACAAGGAACAGCCGAACTCCAGGCTGAGATTTACGCTCGATGCCCACAGTCTTTGGGAAGGATGCTGGTTGATCGCATCGCCGAAGATCCAGATGTGATGGCTTTCACATATCCAGACAAACAGGAAGTCTGGCGCGAGCTAACCTGGACCGAGGTGGGAGAGCGCGCAACAGCCTTTGCTGCGGCACTCCTAGCGCGAGGACTGGTAAATGAGGACAGAGTTGGGATCATCGCCTCAACGCGTATCGAATGGGCTCTTGCTGATTACGGTATTTCTTACGCAGGATGTGTCACGACAACGGTGTATCCGAACACCAAGAGTGAAGACGTTTCCTATATCCTCTCTGATTCCGACTCAAAGCTCGTTGTCGCAGAAGACATGAGTCAGGTTGCGAAGGTCACTGATCACGCACAACTCGCAGATGTCATTCCAGTCATCGTCGTGATGGATGGCAAATCAGATGGCAAGCGCGTCATTGCCTGGGAGGACTTCCTCAATGAAGGCCGCGCCTATCTTGCCCAGCATCCAACATCTGTCGAGGAGCGTCTTGCTTCGGTGACCAAGGATTCTCTGGCAACACTGATCTACACATCGGGAACAACAGGACGGCCCAAGGGTGTCAGGCTCAAGCATGGTTCCTGGACCTATCTTGCAGAGTCCATCATGCTCATGGAACTCACCAAACCAGGGATGTTGGCCTATCTGTGGCTGCCGCTGTCTCACTCCTTTGGGAAGTCCATGATGGCCTTCCAGCTCAGGTTCGGTTTCGCCACGGCTATTGATGGGCGAATCGAGAGGATCACCGAGAACCTCGGACTACTCAAACCAGACTTCATGTGCGGTGTACCGCGCATCTTTGAGAAAGTACGCGCTGCGGTCCTCACCGGAGACACCTCTCGCGGCATCAAGGGCAAGATTGCTCACTGGGCCTTCGCCACTGGTTACAAGGCAGTCCCATACCGGCTTGAAGGCAAGCCCCTACCGCCGGTACTTCAGGCACGGTTCAACTTGGCCGACAAACTGGTCTTCTCGCAGTTGCGTGAGAAGATGGGTGGGCGCCTCCAGTTCATGATTTCCGGCGCTGCTAAGCTCAGCCCTCAGGTTCAGAAGTGGTTCTTTGCTGCTGGCATTATCGTCATTGAAGGCTATGGCCTGACTGAGGCTGCCACCGTTGATTCTGTGAATCACTACAATGACCTCAAGTTCGGTACGGTGGGTCCTCCGATTCCGGGCCTAGAGGTGAAGATCGCCGAGGATGGCGAGATTCTCTTGCGAGCGCCAGTGATTATGGAGGGTTATCACAAGAACCCTGAAGCCACCGCTGAAGCTATTGATCCGCAGGGTTGGTTCCATACCGGTGACATCGGTTACCTCGATGACAACGGCTACCTCTTCGTGACTGACCGCAAGAAAGACTTAGTCAAGACCTCAGGCGGAAAGTACGTCGCCCCGACCAAGGTGGAAGCAGCCCTGATGGCTAACGTCCCGTACATCTCACAAGCTATCGCTGTCGGGGATGGTCACAAATACATCGGTGCCCTGCTCGTGATGGATCCGGACTCCCTAATGAGGTGGGGCAAGAATCATGGCCATCCGAAGGCGTCGTACGCCGAGTTGAGCCAACTTCCCGAGATTCGCCGATCGATCGATCGTTTCGTTGCCAAGGCGAACACGCACTTAGAAAAGTGGGAGACGATCAAACAGTACGTTATCCTGGATCACGAACTAACCATCGAATCGGGCGCAGTCACCGAATCACAGAAGATTAAGAGGGCGCGCGTCATCGCCTCTCACCGTGAGATCGTTGACTCCCTATTCGACGACATTGAGGAGACAATCAGTGAAAATTGAGGTACCCCTGCGTTGGGCTGATCTCGACGCCCAAGGCCATGTCAACAACGCGCGGTTCCTTGATTACATGCAAGACGCGCGCGCGGAGTTTCTCTATTCACTCGGAATTGAGAATTTGCTGCGTGAGGGCTTTGCTGTGGCATCCAATAAGATCGAATACTATGCCCCTGTTTTCTTCGCCAAGGACCCGCTGATTGCCCAGATCACTGTTGACGATCTCACCCCTGAGTCAGTCACCCTGGCATACAAGCTCTATCAAGGCGACACCAAGGTTGCAGTCGCAAGAACGACCTTGAGCGGCTACAACATTGCCACTCGAACCCGGCGCGGTCTGCCGAAGGCTGCTCAAGAAGCCTTCCTGGAGATACTTGATCCAGTAGAGCCCCTGCGCGAGATCCCCTGGCTGCCGATGAACGAGCACGCCAAGGTTTCATCGATGAAGGTCAGATGGTCCGATCTGGATGCCTACGGGCACGTCAATAATGCGATCATCTTTGACTATGTGCAGGAGGGAAGGATCAACTTCACTGCAGGTGCATTCAAAGGACTGAACGACCACCCCAACACCGAGACTCTGTGGTTCCTCGCTCGCCAGGATGCCTGGTATGTCAATCCCATCATCTTCCGACGTGAACCCTATGTCGTACGTACTGGCGTAGCCCGCATGGGCCGTACTTCGGTCACCTTCTCATCTCAGGTAGACGACCCAACCAACGGTCAGATCTGTGCAAGAGCCGCAACAGTGGCAGTCTTCGCTGACGCCCACGGCAAGCCGCTTGCGCTCACAGACGAACTACGCAACAACCTCAAGCCCTACCTCTTGGCCGAAGAATAACCCCGTCAGCGCATGGCGATGGCTTCGATGCCGATCAACGCGCCTTTGGGTAGCCCAGAGACTTGGATAGCTGAGCGTGCTGGAAGAGGATCACCGGTGAACCAGCGGGCGTAGACTTCGTTGACGGCACCGAAATCGGAGATATCGACGAGGAAAAGCGTTGTCTTGACCACGGCGTCTAGTCCTAGTCCAGCCTCCTCGAGTACGGCTGCTAGGTTAGCGAAGACTTGTGCAGCCTGTTGCTCGATGTCATAGACCTTAATCTTGCCGATCTTTGGATCGATGGGGATCTGGCAGGAGCAGAAAACAAAACTGCCGGTATCAACCCCCTGAGAGTACGGTCCAACAGCAGCAGGTGCGTGAGTAGTCGAGATAGAAGTCGCCATGATTCCTCCTTGTTCTCCTAGACTACCGCGAGACGTCAATGTGGTCGTCTCGTGGAAAGACTTCCTGTGGAACCACGGACAATGAGTTTGACTGGTACGGTCACTGGGGAACTCACATGCGGCTGCGCCCCGCCTAAGATGGAGATCACATGCTTGACCGCCATGTCACCTAAGACCCCCATGGGTGCAGCAACCGTGGTCAGCGCAGGAGTGACGAGATCCGAGGCGAAGACATTATCGCATCCAATGATGGAGACATCCCCAGGAATGGATACTCCCTTGCTCTGCAGGCCTTTCATCAGTCCCATGGCGATCAGATCATTGCAGCAGACAACAGCAGTGGCCTTGCGGGCGATGATCTGGCTGGCGGCTTGGTGGCCTCCCTCGACGTTCGGCACAACAGGGCCCACCCGATGTGCAGTGAATCCCAGTTGCGAGGCAGCAGCGCGGATCGACAACCAGCGCATCCCAGAGATCCAGGAGGTATCTGGTCCAGACAGATAGTGCACCGAGGTGTGTCCAAGCTGGAGCAGGTGCTGAACTGCTTGCTTCATGCCATTCGAGGTGTCAGGTACGACGCAGGGCAGACCAGAGACATACCTATTCAACACCACGATGGGATGACTCTTCGCCATCGATCTCAACACCGTGTCAGACAGTCGAGAGGAAACAACGAGCAGGCCGTCAACGATGGGCAGAAGCCGATCCAGGCTAAAGCGTTCAGATGAGGCAGATTCCCGGGTATCCATCAGCAACATGGTGTAGTCGGACTTCAGTGCCTGAACCTCGGCTCCGCGAAGAATACCGAAGTAATAGGGGTTAGTGATGTCAGCCACCGCGAGTCCAATGGTGTGGTGTCGTGTGCTCAGAATCGGGCGGAAAATCGTCTCTTCCCGATAGCCTAGGTCGGCAGCCACCGCACGTACATGATCAGCGGTGCGAACAGAGACACGGCCAGGTCTCGAGAAGGTACGCGACACAGTAGAAGGACTCACCTTTGCCGCTGCAGCGACTTCGTAGATGGTGACAGGGCGTTCTGCGATCTCATGGTCCACGATATCAACTATACCTGTTTTGGCAACTAATGGCACGAGATTTCTTTGATTCAGATTATTCGAATCTTCGTCCATCCCATTCGTGCTATCCATGAGAACATAGAAGTCGGAGACTCAAGGATGGAGAAATGATGATTGAGGTGTCGTGATGTGCGGACGTTTTGCTTTTCCGGGTGAGGATGAGATCCTCATGACCTTCGGGGTTCGCAGGGTTGTGATTCATCCGAAGTCATCGACCAATGTTGCGCCGACGACGGTGGTGCCTATCGTCGTGGAAGATGCCGGGCAAGCTGGGCGCGAAGGATCCGTACTCACCCGAGAGTTACGCGGGGCGCGATGGGGACTTATCCCTTCGTGGGCCAAGGAACTGTACACACGCCCACTGATCAATGCCCGTGCTGAAACAGTGACGGAAAAACCATCATTCAGAACGGCCATCCGTTCCCGGAGGGCTATCGTACCGGCTACTGGATACTACGAGTGGGTCATGGAGAATGGGGTCAAGGTTCCCTATTTCCTGCACCCAAAGGACGACAACACGATCCTCGGGTTTGCTGGCTTGTACGAGTGGTGGCGTGTACCGCAGGGGCTGACTATCGCCGGGACTCAGGACGACTGGCTGTGTTCCATGGCGATCCTCACCCGAAGTGCCAGTGATGATCTCGGCCATATTCACGACCGCATGCCAGTGGTCGTACCATCTGCGTTGGTTGACGATTGGCTGGACCCCACACTGACAGATTCGCATCTAGTACAGGACTTGATTCACGCCATTCCTGACCCGCAGCTCATCGCGGAGCCTCACAGTTTCTCCTGAGAACTAGAGGTATCGCCGCGCTCCGACGAACGGCATGCCGACGTCGATCGAGGAGTAGACAACTCCGACGCCATAGTTGCGGGCATCCACAATCATTCCGTTGCCGACATAGACGCCAACATGGCCGGGGCCCTCATAGAAGAAGACAAGGTCTCCAGGCTTGAGATCCTTCTTTTCCACGGGCGTACCCATGCGGAATTGGCCTCCTGCTCCGTGGGGCAGGTAGATGCCGACACTTCGGTAGGCCATCATGGTGAATCCTGAGCAGTCGTATCCGGTGGGTCCTTCGCCGCCCCACACATAGTCATATCCGATTCTCGCCATCGCCCAGTCCACGACCTTTTGTGCATTCGCATTCGCTGTCGGTGTTGGAGTGGGAGTCGGCGTCGGCTTTGGTGTGGGTGTCGGCGTGGGTGCTGGCGGGGGTGGTGGCGTCGAAGGTGCCGCAGTTGTTGGCTTTGGCGGCGGCGGAGCCGGAGGCGTCGTTGAAGGCGGTGAGGGAGACGGCGGAGCTGGTGAGGTGGGCACAGGCTTGCTCGTGTCAGGTGTCCCGCCGCCTTGAGCGATCTGCTCGTCGAGACGCCTGAGCTGAGCCTCCAGATCAGTCAGGGTCGCCTTGTTCTTCGAGACAGCTTGCTGGGCTGCTTCCAGTGCGCCGGCTTGCTCGTTGAGCGCAGAACGAAGAGCAGCGTGTGCCAACGCAGCTCCGTCTCGGGCATTGCGTGCTTGAAGAAGCTGAGCGTCGGCTTCCTGCTTTGCCTCATTCGCCCGGATCTGCGCAGCATCCGATTCAGCCCTGGCTTGGGCAAGTTCTACTTGGATCGTACGCAGATAGGTCAAGTCAACATAGTTGGACTCCAGGACCATATCAGTCCATTGCATACGATGAGCCAGATCAGTGGGACTGGATGCACCCAACAAAGCAGCGACGGTAATCATTGGAAGATTGTCCTGATACATCACCCGCGCATAGGTCGCCACTGCCTCGCGCTGGGCATCCACCTTCGCCTGGTGCGCTGCCTCCTTGGCACGGGCAAGCTCCAAAGCGAGAGTGGCTTGTTCAAGTTCCTCGGAGCAGCGCGCAGTAGCTGCTTGTGCCTGCATGATTTGTGCTTCTGCAATGAGCAGGGTTGCTTGAGCTTCGTCAACTCTGCTGCTGGCGAGGTCGACTCCAGACTCAGCGTTTCTCAGTTCCTGAAGAGAAGTACTCAGCCGATCCCTCGCAGCAGAGATTGCAGCGACAGTACGGGTCCTCTGGGTGGCAAGGTCCTCAGCGTGCGCTGCCATGGAGGGCATGGAAGTGATCAGTACGAGCGCACAACAAATCGCAGCAGCACGACGCGAAATCAACAAGCTGGACATTACCCTCCTTCGTCCAAGCACCAGTTTCAGGTACGTAATTGGCTCACACCTGAATATCGTGGGGATAACACTATCGGCGAAGTCAAGGAATGAACAGAGATTGCTATGAAAGCAAACCCACTCCCGCAGAAAGGCTCAAGGACACCTTGACACACCCCCGGTCATCCTGCCGCAGGCAGGACCCCCGGAAGCCGAGCTAGGGTCTTGGGTAAAGACCTATCTTCAGTCCATACGTTGGCTGCCGGGGGTCCTGCCTGGCGGCAGGATGACCGGGGGCGTCAGTGTCAGTGACGCCGCAGGAGCACACCAGCCAAGCTGAGGCCGATCAGTACTATCAGGACCATACCTGCGAGTACGCCTGGATTGGCGGCTGGGATGGAGGTACCACCAGTGGGGATCGATGGCGGGACATCCACGGTCACCGTCGCCGACGAGGTTTGTCCGAAACGGTCGGTGATGGTGTAGTGGATGATGGCCTTGCCGGCAAACCCGTCAGCCGGTGTGAACACCAGTTTGCCGTTGACAATCGAGACCTTTCCATCAGCGGTTGTCGCAGAGGTGATGGTCAGCTCAACTCCGATGTCGTTGGTCAGTACATCAATGGTGACTGGTGTCGATGGCTTGGTGGACGAGTGATCATCATTAGCCTTAATTGGAGGCGGTACGACCGTCACAGTCACTGTCGCTGTGGTGGTCTGACCGAACTGATCGGTGGTGGTGTAGACAAAGGTGTCAGTGCCGAAGAAGGTCGGATCCGCAGTGTAGAGGACCTGCCCATTGACGATGGTCACCGTACCGTGAGATGGTCCGCCTGGAGCACCTCGATCCGGCACAGAGGTCGGGGTCAGGTTCGTGCCGGAGTCGTTGACAGTGACAGTGATGACATTATTCTGACTCCCAGCCGGTACGGTGATTGAGTCGTCCGATGCCACCGGATGGACCATGATGGATACGGTTGCCACGGCTTGGTTGCCAAGGGCATCAGCCACAGTAAAGGTGAACTGATCGGGCCCAGAATAACCCGCATCTGGGGTGTAGGTAATCTCCCCAGCTCCCGCGTCGAGTGCCAGCGTACCGTGAGCCGGATAGCCGGGTGCACCCGGTGCCGGGATGGAGGAAACTGTCAACCCTAAGGGGTCATACTCCAAGACAGAGATAACGACCGGCACCCCAGCATGTGTCTTATCCTTATTGGCACTGGTCGTAGCCGAATCGGGAGAAATCACGTTGACGACGTGGTTGACCGTGACTGTCTGGCCATTATCGTCGGTGTAGGTCACCGGAATGGTGTAGGTCCCAGGAGATGCCGCTGTGACCGTGATCGTACCATCGGCATTCAGGGTGACTGTCAGGTCTCCCGGCTTTGCCAACGGACCTGTGGCAGTGATAGTTCCCACTGCCGTTGCTGCGAGATTAATCGGCGCACCATTGATGCCCGCCGGTGTCGGCTGCCCATCCAGCGTCACTGAGGTGGTCGTCGATAAGGGGTCGCTGATCACGGCAATTAGACCAGTCTGTGCTGTAGCAGTCGGCGGCTGATGGATCGGAACGACCACAGACGCCTGATGGGTCACAGTGGACCCAGTCGGGGGAGTACCGCTGACTTCAGCATTATTCGTCATCGCATCCGACCCAGCATCCGCAGCCGCCGGAGCAGTTCCAAGGCAGGTCATCACGACACCCGGCAGAAGAGTAGCCGGTTCGGCCGGGGTGCATGACCAGTTGTCCAAAGCCATAGCCTCACTAATCACGACATCATGCAAGGTGACATTGCCGGTATTGGTCGCTGTCAGGGTATAGGTGATCACCGCACCTGGGTTCGCACCTGCCACGGATGCATCCGCACGAGTCACAGTAGCGGCTGTCTTAACAAGCGCCACATCCGGATTCGGAATCTCAGGCAGGGTGATAGTACCCTCCTCGCTGATGGCAGGCCCACTCGGCGGAGTGCCGGAGGCCGTTGCCAGGTTCGTCAGCGACCCAGCATCAAAGTCATCCTGAGTCAGGGTATAGGTGGCCGAGCAAACGACCTGCTGGCTCGGAGTCAGCGTACCAACAGCTCCCGGCCACGACGGGCAAGTAATCGCTGACAGGGTTCCCGTACCGCTAAATGAGGTCTCGGTGACACTGACTCCGGTGAGGGTGACGTTCCCGGCGTTGGTGACTACGAACGAGTACGTGATCGCCTGGCCTACTGTGTAACTAGCTGGGTCATTCGGCGTTGCTGACTTCACAATCGTCATCGCCGGATTGTGATCCACGTTCACCACAGCATTCGACGGCGCAGATGTCACTGGGGACGGATTCGGGTTGGCAGCCGTCGCCGGGGGTGTTCCCTGGGCTGTGGCTGTGTTGGTTACCTGACCAGCATTGAGATCAGGCTGAGTCAGGGTGTAGTGAGCAGTACATGTCGTTGAGGCACCTGGGTGCAGGACAGTCACTGGGCAGGTGATGGCACCCAAGGTTCCGGTGCCGCTGAATGCAGTGTCAGTCACAGAGATTCCCGACAGCGTGACATTTCCTGTATTGGTCACCTGGAAGGAGTAGACCACTGGCCCTAGAGCGGACATAGTTGCCGGTGCTACTGACTTGGTAAGGCTCAAAGCCGGGTTCGCGGCTCCCATAATCGTGACACTGGCAGTGTCAGTCACATTTGCTCCGACTGGAGGCTTTCCGCTGACAGTAGCTGTGTTCGATACGACGCCAGCATCTTCGTCATCCTGGGTGATGGTGTAGGTTGCCCGACAGGTCACTTCCTGACTGGGGGTGAGCGTACCCGCGGCTCCCGGCCATGTCGGGCAGGTGATCGCTGACAGCGTCCCGCTCCCAGTGAACCCTGAGTCGGTAATCGTCACACCAGTCAGAGTGACGTTGCCGGTATTGGCTGCCACGAAGGTGTACGTGATGACCTGGCCCACCGTGAAGTGCGCTGCATCCTGCGGATTTGCTGTCTTCGTCAGAGTGATACGAGCATCCGAGGACAGATCTGTGGTGATCGTATCGGTGTCAGTGACCGGCACCGGTGTCGGATCGGTCGGAGTCGCAGGCGGGGTGCCTTGGGCACTAGCTGTGTTCTGGACCGACCCAGCGTTGATGTCCGCCTGAGTCAAGGTGTACGTACCTGTGCAAGTCATGAACTGGCCCGGCCATAGGGTGGTCTGATCACAGGTGAGATTGGCCACCTTGGCATCAGTAACGCTCACATTATGCAAGGTGACGTTTCCGGTGTTCGTCGCAATGACTGTGTATGTGATGGTGGTTCCCCTCTGTGGCGGGCCAACAGAATTGAGCACACCAGTCTTCACGGCGGTGATTGTCGGCATCGGGTTATCGGGGATCGTCACCGTATCGCTGCTTGTCACATTCACTCCTGTGGGCGCAGTTCCAACCACCATGGCTGTGTTCGTCAGGTCACCGGCATCTTCATTTGCCTGGGTGATGGTGTAGGTTGCGGTACACCCAACCTGCTGACCGGGGGTCAGCGTACCGACAGCTCCCGGCCAGTTTGTGCAGGTGATCGCTGACAATCCCGGTAGATCGGTATCCGTGATGGTTACACCGCTCAGTGTGACGTTGCCGGTGTTGGTTGCTACGAAGGTGTACGTAATGACCTGGCCAACGTTGAAGTGCGCGGCATCATTCGGGCTCGCCGACTTCGTGAGTGAGATCCGCGGGTTCGCAGGTACCGATGTGGTGATCGTGTCGGTGTCGGTAACCGGGGTGGGCGATGGATCGGTCGGTGTCGCAGGCGGGGTGCCGTGGGCACTAGCAGTGTTTTGGACCGAGCCTGCATTAATGTCAGCCTGCGTCAACGCATATGTGCCTGTACACATTGTGATCTGACCAGGCCACAGTGTCGTTGCATCACAAACGAGGTTGGACACCTTAGTATCCACGACACTCACATTATGCAAGGTCACATTTCCGGTGTTGGTTGCCATGACGGTGTAGGCGATTGTGGTTCCCACGGTGGCAGGCCCGGCAGTGGTGTCCAGTACGCCAGTCTTAGTGACGCTGATTCCTGGCACTGGATTGGCGGGCAGTGTCACCGTGGAGGTGTCGCTCACATTGACCCCGACCGGTGGTGTTCCGGTGGCGGTACCTGTGTTCGTCAGGTCTCCGGCGTCTTCATCAGCTTGGGTGATGGTGTAGGTCGCCGTACACCTCACCTGTTGGTTGGGTGTCAGTGTTCCGACAGTACCCGGCCATGTTGTGCCAGCAGCCGGGCAAGTGAGCGCCGAGAGTGTCCCGGACCCGCTGAAGGAGGTGTCAGTAATAGAGACACCGGTCAGGGTTACATTCCCGGTATTGGTGGCCACGAAGGTGTAGGTGATGGCCTGGCCAACCCCGAAGTGATCTGCATCATGGGGTGTCGCTGACTTCGTCAGACTAATGCCTGGAGCCTGCGGTACGGTGGTGATGATGGTGTCAGTGTCAGTGACCGGGGTCGGGGACGGATTCGTCGGTGTCACCGGAGGAGTACCGTGGGCATGAGCCGTATTCTGGACCGCCCCTGCATTGATGTCAGCCTGAGTCAGCGTGTACCAACCTGTGCACGTCGTGATCTGCCCAGGCCGCAGTGTCGTCTTATCGCACACCAAGTTTGGCACCTTGGCATCGGTGACGCTGACAGTGTGCAAGGTCACATTTCCGGTGTTGGTGGCAATAGCTGTGTAGGCGATGGTTGTTCCCACTTTGGCAGCACCGCTTGTTGTATCGAGCACGCCAGTCTTGGTCACGCTGATTGAGGGTTGCTGATTTTCGGGCAGCGTCACTGTGGCGGTGTCACTAACCTTGGCACCGGCTGGTGGTGTTCCAACGGCCATGGCAGTGTTCGACAGATCACCGGCATCTTCATCAGCTTGGGTGATGGTGTAGGTCGCTGAGCAGGTCACCTGTTGGTTCGGTGCAAGTTGGCCGACTGCCCCTGGCCACATCGTACCGGAAGCTGGGCAGATGATTGCTGACAGTGTCCCGGAACCGCTAAACGATGCCTCAGTAATGCCGACGCCAGTCAGTGTGACATTACCGGTATTGGTCGCCACGAGGGTGTAGGTAATGACCTGGCCCACGTTGAAGTGTGCAGCGTCATTCGGGGTTGCCGACTTGGTGAGACCGATATGTGGAGCCTGCGGCACCGTGGTGCTGATGGTGTCAGTGTCAGTGACCGGGGTCGGGGACGGATTCGTCGGTGTCACCGGAGGAGTAC
>WQYJ01000006.1 GCA_009781325.1 Propionibacteriaceae bacterium
GTTGCCCCCCCGGTCATCCTGCCGCCAGGCAGGATCCCCGGCAGCCAACGTAGGGTCTGTGGAAGAGATTTTCTTGCTCAAGTCCCCACGTTGCCCCCCCCGGTCATCCTGCCGCCAGGCAGGATCCCCGGCAGCCAACGTAGGGTCTGTGGAAGAGATTTTCTTGCTCAAGTCCCCACGTTGCCCCCCCGGTCATCCTGCCGCCAGGCAGGATCCCCGGCAGCCGACCTAGGGTCTGTGGAAGAGAATGTCTTGCTCAAGTCCTTACGTTGGCCGCCGGGGGTCCTGCCTGGCGGCAGGATGACCGGTGGATGACGTAGGGTCTTGTGGTAGAGGTTTTCTTGCTTAAGTCCATACGTTGGCTGCCGGGGGTCCTGCCTGGCGGCAGGATGACCGGGGGGCTGACGTATGGGTCTGTGGTAGAGAACTTCTCGCTTAAGTCCTCACGTTAGCCGCCGGGGGTTGGCACGTCCCCCTTGTCACACCGCCTACCTCAGGGCCAGCAACTGCAAGACTCCAAGGAGGACGGCGACCCAGTGGCAGACGGCTGCGGCGACTGTGAAGGAATGGAAGACTTCGTGGAAGCCGAACCAGCGCGGAGAGGGGTTCGGCCATTTGCGTGAATAGATTAATGCACCCAACGAGTAGATCACTCCGCCGACGAGGATAAGAATGACGATGGCCGGGTTTCCATTTCGCCAGAATTCAGGCAGCCACCATACTGCCGCCCAACCCATGACAACGTACATCACTGAGTAAAGCCAGCGAGGCGCAGATATCCATAGCACACGGAAGAGAACCCCTGCCGCTGCTAGGCTCCAGATCAGTGAGAGGATGACTACCCGTGACGTACCAGTCAGCAGCATCACCGACAGGGGAGTGTAGGTACCGGCAACAAACAGGTAGATATTCGCGTGGTCGATGCGCCTCAAAACGGCTTTAACCTTCGGCCCCCAGGGTGGAATGTGGTAGGTCGCTGACAGTGCGAAGAGAGACACCGCACATCCGAGGTAGATCGCCAGAGATGCCTTAACTCCCCCGCCGGGAGCCACACAGATCAATACCACGATCCCGGCAATGAGCAGAGGTACGGCTCCCGCATGCAGCCATCCCCGAAGTTTCGGCTTGAGGCCAGCAGCCAGGCTGGTGTCCTCATTCAACTCGTCTTCGGTTATTGCGTCACTGCGCAGTGTCTGCGCCTGGTCCTCGACAGATCCTTGGAGGCTCACTCTCTCTCCTTACGGTTACGTTACCGTAGGTAGCTTACTCCTATTCTTCTCCCAGGTGTACCCCTGCAAGTCACTTGCTCATCACAATGTCCTCAGGCATGGACAACGCCGCCGGACAGCACCAGAGGAGTCCTCATGAGAGAGCACAACTCGCACGACAGCAGAAATCAGGGATAAAGTTATTCTGTGGGAATTGGTGATGCACTGTCCGGCATCCAGGGTCGGCTCCGTCCGGCTGGGTTGCTGTATTCGACCTATGAGCATTCACTGCTGGCTGGTCTGGATAAGAGCCGTCTTCCTCATCACGTCGCCGTGATGGCGGATGGGAATCGGCGCTGGGCACGGCTCAATGCCCCAGGGGAAACGCTCACTGCTGGTTATCAGGCCGGTGCAGTCAAACTGCGGGAGTTCGTATCCTGGTGCGATGAGGTAGGGATTCAGATAGTCACCTTGTGGGTGCTGTCTCCGAATAACCTGGACCGCCCTGATGAAGAGGTCCTACCTCTGCTTGATGTCATCGTCGAGTTAGTGGAATCACTGGCAGATGAAGGGAAGTGGAGTATCCAGATCGTTGGTGCCTTGGATCTCCTGCCCGCGGATACATCGCAGGCTCTTCGGGAAGCCAGCGCACGTACGCAGGGTTTCTCGGGCATGCATGTCAATGTTGCAGTTTCCTATGCAGGGCGCCAGGAGTTGAGGGATGCATTCCGATCCTTGCTGGCAGCAGAGGAAGCCAAGGGTACGAGCTTAGAGGACTTGTCTCAAACCCTTGAAATAGACATGATTGCCTCGCACCTCTACACCGCCGGCCAGCCCGACCCAGACCTGATTATCCGTACCTCCGGAGAACAGCGGTTATCGGACTTCCTGATCTGGCAGTCTGCCCATTCTGAGTTCTACTTCTGCGAGGCCCTCTGGCCCGACTTCCGACGAGTCGACTTCTTGCGAGCCTTGAGATCCTTCGCTCAGCGTGAGCGCCGCTTCGGCCGCTAAGAACTAACCCCCAGCGAGGACACTACCAACCGCATGTGGGCGCTTCAATGAGTACGCAGGCAGCCTTTGTTCACGCAACCGCCCCTTCCGTGAAGACGGTAGCGGCGCAAGGCCCTCAAGGCGGGGTTCTGCTAGCGGGGGCTGTCGGGACGATGCACTGTATATACTGCATAGTCCATTCGGCGGTTGCCTCGTTCTACCGCAATGAGGCGCTCTGTAGCGTTCGGGTCGATGCTGGTGAGGTCGAACCAGAATTCCTTGGAGGGTCCCTGGGACCAGATGGCTAGTCGTCCGCCGGGGTTGAGGTGCCCCAAAGCCGCACGAATTCCCTCAGGGGTGTACAAACGTGCGTTGTCCTCATGAATGAGGAAATCAGGGCCATTATCGATATCTAAGCAGATACCGTCCCAGGGGCCGAATAGTCCAGGAATGGTGGGCTGACCGCACAGTAGTGCGGCAACGTCCCCATGTCGGATCCTAACTCGCGGGTCGTTCGCTACTTTTTGCAGCGTTGGAGTTAAGCCTTGGTGAGCCCATTCGATGAGCGGACCCGACAACTCCACAATGTCTAGGTGGCTAGCACCGGTAGACAACAGGTGTTCGGCAGTGAACCCTAACCCCAGTCCCCCAACAAGAATGTGGCCCGGCGTTGGACCGAGAGCTTCGGCCAGGGCAATCTCGGAACTGGTCCGAGTTGAATCCATAGCAAAAGCACCATTGACAATCAGTTCATCAGTCGCGCTTTCCCCAACAAAACGACGACGCAGAGCGATCTCGTACCCATCCGCATCGCTTCGCGCAAGGGTGACCGTTTCTTCGTGCATCCATCTATGATCCACTATGGCAAGCAGCGCGTCAACAAGGTAGCAGCTTCTACAACGATAAATAGTGGAGAACTCTCACGTAAAGTGGAGAAAAATGATAGGAAACCCCTTGTTGAGTGGATAGTGAGCTGGAGAGCCTAGGGGGTTTGGGCACTTTCAACAACGGTGCGGGCTTCGGTGAGATAACGCTGACAGAGATTGGCAAGATACTCCCCTCGTTTGAAGAGTTCCATGGAATCTGCCAGAGACTCACCGCCTGATTCAAGCCGAGTGACAACACTGATCAACTCATCACGGGCTTGTTCGTAGGTCAGTTCAGCCTCGGGGGCAGCTACAGGTTCAACCTGCTGTGGAGATGCTTGGGTGTCAGTCTTCTTGGTGGTTCTAGCGGTTGCCATGATTCTCTTTCTTCTTCTGGGTTACCTTCACGGTGAGGCTGCCGTCTGAAATCTGGGCGGTCAGCGTAGCGCCGACGGTTGCATCATCAACACTGGAGAGGTTTTTCCCATCGCCGTCAATCACAATGGCGTAACCCCGCTTGAGGACAGCCTGGGGACTCAAGGAACCTACCAGCGCACTAGCGCGTGAGATCTGGGCTGCTTCACTATCCAGTTTCGCCGATACGGCACGGGTCAGGTTCTGGCGCAGCGAAGCAAGGTGTTGTGCGTAAACATCGAAACGAGTCAGCGGGTCACGCAGAACCGGGCGAAGTTTGATGTTGTCGAGTGTGACCTGTTGGTGGGAGAGGAATCCCGCAAGAACACCTGTCATGCGCTGTTGGGTTCGGGATAACCTTTCCAGTTCCTCGTGGACGTCGGGAACGATTCTCTTTGCGGCATCTGTCGGAGTGGAGGCACGAAGGTCAGCGACGAGATCAAGGATGGGAGTGTCAACCTCATGGCCGATAGCTGAAACCACGGGAGTACGAGCGGCAGCAACCGCACGAATCAGAGCCTCATTAGAGAAGGGGAGCAGGTCTTCAACAGAACCACCTCCACGGGCAATGACAATCACATCAATACTGGGATCCTCATCTAATTCCCTCACAGCTTCGATCACCTGGTTAGCAGATGAAGGTCCTTGCATCAGGGCATGCCGAGTGAGGATTCGCGCAGAAGGCCATCGCAGGCCGACGTTGACCACCACGTCGCGTTCGGCAGCGGAATCCTTTCCAGTGATCAGGCCGATTCCCATAGGTAGCACTGGAAGACGGCGTTTCAGCCGCGGATCGAAGAGACCCTCGGCTTGAAGCACGCGCTTGAGGTGTTCGATCTGCGCCAGAAGTTGACCTTCACCGGTGGGGCGTAAATCGAAGCACTCATAGCTGAGTCGTCCTGACTTCATCCACACTGTTGGCTTGAGCTGTGCTGTGACAGCCATCCCTTCACGCAAGGGGCCGGCAGCATCGAGGACTGCTGTCGATAAGGTCACCGAGACAGAGACCTCTTCGGTCATGTCCCGCAAAGTCAGGAAGTGGATCGCCGCTGTTCTGCGGTTGAGCTCAATCACCTGAGCGGACACCCAGATAGCTCCGAGTCGTTCAACCCACCCTTTGACGGCAGCAGCCACCTCTTTGAGTGCAACAGGTTGTTCAGGGCTGGAGATCAAGGCCATAGGACTACCCTACCTGCCGTACGGATTCAACCATGTCACCGAGCGGCTCATCAGTCTCGGGTGAGGGCACTGCAGCCAGAGTACGGCCAATCAGCGCCGGAATTTCCACCGCACTTTCGACCAGTTCTGGAGCGGCAATGGGGCGTACTCCCTCGGTGACAGGAAGCAGTTCCTTGAGAGAATCTTCGGAAACGCGTAAGTCCTTGAAACGCCTGGCTGAACTCAGAACTCTGGATTCCAGAGAGCCAATGGCGGAGTTATAGGCCTTCACCGATGACTCCAGAGATCTTCCCAAGCGATCGAAGTGGGAGCCCATCGTACCTAGGCGTTCATAGAGATCGCGCCCCAGTTGTGAGACCTCTCGGGCAGATTCAGCCAGGACCTCTTGATTCCAGGCATAGGCAACAGAGCGCAGCATGGTGATCAAGGTCATCGGGGTTGCGATCATGATGTTTTTGGTAGCGGCGTATTCGAGGAGATCGGGGATTTGTTCGAGGGCAACGGGTAGCAAGGCCTCGCTGGGAAAGAAGAGTATGACAAATTCCGGAGTTCCCCAATCAGCTTTCCAATAGGCTTTCGAGGAGAGGAGATCGATGTGTGAACGAACGTTCTTCGCAAAAGAAGCTAGGTATTTGGCGCGTTCAGTATCGGAGGCAGCCATCTCCGCACTGAGAAATCCTTCAAGGGGGGTCTTAGCATCGACAAAGATAAATCGCCCGCCTGCGAGATTGACTTTCATGTCGGGACGAATCACCCGGTCATCGGTTGTCGAGGACTCCTGGGTGACGAAGTCGCAGTGTTCAACCATCCCGGCAACTTCAACAACTCGTTTCAGTTGCAGTTCGCCCCAAGCACCACGCATATTGGGTCTCGACAAAGCGGAGATGAGCGCAGAGGTCTCCTTGCGCAGTTGCTCACCTGTGAGTTGGACCGAGCGGACCTGGGTTGCCATCTCCGCAGATATCGAGGCTCTTTCTTTCTCGATCTGAGTCAGCCGGGCTTCCAGCTTTTCAAGATTGACACGGATGGGAGTCATGAGGGTGTCGCTGGCTTGGTGGCGTTGTGCCGCTTGCTCTTCGACAGTCTTGGTTTGCTTTTCGAGAGCCTCGGCAGAAAGCACCTTATATTCATTCAGCATAGTTTCGCGGTCTTGACGCAGTTTTTCGGCTTGCTCGCGGGCGGCATCTCTTTCCACCTCGACCTTGGAGGTTGCAGCTTTCTCCCCCGCAAGGAGGGCCTGGAATTCAGCCGCATCTGCACGTGACTGGGCAACCTGGGCAGCAGCCTTTTCAATGGCCGTCTCCGAACGTGCAAGTTCAGTACGAGCTTGAGCCGCTTCGGCACGAGCTGCTGAAGCATCACTGAGAGCTTGGGCGACCTGGGTCTCCTGGCGGGCCTGATCGGCTCTCATCTTTTCAGTTTCCGTGTTTTTCCGAGCTGCAGAGATGAGGTAACCAGCCAACCAGCCGATCACGATGCCCCCGAATAGCGCCGCGAGTATCCAGACCATTTCGTTCATATCTCAACTGTGCCAGGTTGCTCGGACATTTTCTGATCAACACCCAAAGCTGGACCAAACCGGTGTTCGACTTGGGTGGGGTTTTACTGAGGACTCATAGGTGGGTTCGGGTTCAGTTGACATCAATCTGAAATCAATTACTGCTTGTAGGAAGGCCAAAAGATTTTTCCTCGGTGGCGAATCCTACCCCAAAATGAATCTGCAGACAACAGAAAATGGACATGTATGTAAATAACTTGATAATAGGATCGCACCGTGTTATCGTCTACATATTCTTTTGGGTGGGCCGGTCCACCACCGACGGTGGGTTGGTCCTTTATGGGAGGGATCCTATGACGTCGTCACGTAAGTTTAGTTCTTGGATTAGGAAGGGAGTTGCGCTTAGCGCAGCTTTCACTGTTGGTGTTATGGGAATTATCTCCGCACCGACATCGTGGGCGGCTCCGCCGACACCAGCGAATGATGAAATCGTTGTTACTTTCCAGGTAAATGGAAGCAGGCAGCCAGGAGGTGCTATTGCTCCGGCAATTGGCGCCAAGATGGATTTGATGGAGCAGAAGACCAAAACACGGTTGACCCAAGATTGGGCAACATGTGAGGTGACAGCGGATGGCTGCTCCTTTGTTATACCTGTTGCAGAGGCACAGAATATTTATCATCTACTAGTTGTTGGGGTAAATGCTGAATCAGCCGCCAAGTGGACAGATGTGTCCGCTAAGGAAGTCAAGGTTGATATCACAACAAAACCCAAGGCTGGTACGACATACACACACCCTAAGGCTGATCGTGTCGTACTAAGGATGACCAATCCAACGGTGACTCCGGAGTGTACTGCTGCGGATAACTTGAAGATTGCCTTAGTTGCTGACCTATCAGACTCGATGGAAGGCAAGGTCCTTACTCAGTTGAAGACCGCTGCGAAGAGCATGGTCGATTCGCTGACGGGTTCCTACTCATCAATGGCTCTGTTTACGTTTGCGACGAAAGCTCCGGCTGAGGGTACGAACAATCAAAACCGATCGCTAACATCGCTGTACGATCCTAAGGATGCAGCACGGGTCAAGGGCTGGATTGATGGTTGGAAGGCAGATGACCTCACCAACTGGGATGCAGGTCTATTCCAGGTAGCACAGTCTTCCGAGACCTTTGACTACGTGATCTTTATCACGGATGGAAATCCGAATAAGTTCCGCGAGGCTAGCGCCAATATCTCCAATACCGCATCAGCTAATGCTATTAAGGAAAAGGGCACAAGGATTGTCCTTGTCGCCGTTGGAAAAGGCTTCAAGCTTGAGAGGGTCACAGAGGTAACTGGCCCGATCACCGGCAGGGCAAATGCCATTGAAAACGACTATTTCCAGACAAGTTGGGATGATCTGTCAGCCCTTCTCAAGGATCTCGTCGATGACACCTGCCCCCTGCAGTACGCCGATGTCGTCTATGTTGACGATGAAGCAAATGGAGCAACAGTACCTCCCAAGCCGGGAACCAAGGTTCAGTACGAAGGTAAGGCAGATCAGCCTGTTGGTTTCACCGAAGACATGGCTAGGGCTGGAGTGCCAGACAACTATGTTTACAAGAGTGTTGACAACGTCACCACGTTTAATTCCGACACTGGTCACAACCAGACAATCACTGTTCACCTGGGCCACGACACAGAGGTCTCAGAGCACGTAGTGACTCGTACTATCACCTACACAGGTGTGCTGACCGGTGACAATCCTGCCGATAATGTTCACTCCTATCCGTGGGTGGCATCGAGAGACAAGGTCACCGGTGAGATTACTTACACCAGGACCCACGCCGGACACCCGGCAGTGCCTACACCTCCGATTGCCGGCCATGTTGCTGACATTGAAGTAGTTCCGGCTCTGGCACCTGCGTCACCAACCAACGTGATGCCGATGAACTCCACCGTTACAGTTACCTACTCAACGGACGGAATCTTCTCCTATACGAACTCCACGTTTACAGTTTCCCCTGTGGTTAACATGAGCGATGAGTCCACATGGATAGTCGTTTCCGCCGGAGACAAGTACTACACCGGTACGCTGACCGCACGGGACAGCAATAATGTCATCATTACGAACCTGACACTGTCAGATATTAGCTTCAAGGCTAGTAGCAACGATGTCACTATCACAGCTATTGACAACGTGGGCGATGGCACCTACGTAGTGAAGTACTCCTCGAAGGTTGCCTCGGCAACGACGACAGCCACGGTGGAATACAAGAATCAGCAGGTTGGTACGGCGAAGAACATTCCGTTCGTCGCTGGTGATCCATGCATCATTCCAGAGAATTGTCCCTGTGAAGATGGGAAAGACTTCTCGAATCTGTCTGCCAATCCGACAAGCTTGCCGGTGGGGCAGGACTCAACCATTACAGCCTTGGTGACAGATGAATTCTGCAACCCCAAGAAGAACGTCGAAGTGACCTTCTCGTTCGATGGTGATGGCGGAGGCGGAATTCTGAGGAGCCCAACCGGAACAACTGGCGCTGATGGAAAGGTCACGACACTTTTGACTGACTCAGTCGCTGAGACGGTCAAGGTCAAGGGAGTCATTTCAATTGGTGCACTCCCAGGCTCTCCAGTTTCTGTGACATTCACCACTGGGCCCTTCTCCTACAAGGAGTCAACATTCGAGGTCGTCCCGCAGGCTGATCTCGATGATGAAGACACATGGGTCAAGGCCTCTGATGGTGATGAGTACTACACCGGTATTTTGACAGCAAGGGATGATGAAAAGAATCTGCTGACGAATCTGACTTTGACAGACATCGTCTTCAGGGCAAACAGCAATACTGTCCATATCACCGACGTTATCAATGAGCATGACGGAACATATACAGTGATGTACCACTCCAAGGTAGCCTCGGATGCTCGTAAAGCCTCGGTGACTTTTGAAGGAACACAGGTCGGTGAATTACTGCCGATTCCATTCCTAGCTGGTGATGACATTTGTCTAGATCCGGCAGATTGTCCTTGTGAGGAGCCAGGGCAAAAGCCCTCGAATCTGTCTGCAGACCCAACCGAACTTCAGGTGGGCGAAACCTCAACGATCACGGCCTTCGTTACTGATATGTACTGCAACCCGAAGAAGGGTGTTGATGTTGACTTCTGGCTAACGCCAGGCTCTGACGGCGACTTGAAGCCAGCTAAGGCAACCACTGGTGCTGATGGAACTGCTACCGCAACTTTGACAGATTCCACCGCTGAAACTGTCAGCGTTCATGGTGACGTTCCGGGCGGCGCGCTTCCCGGCTCTCCAGTGGATGTTACATTCACACCTGGACCGTTCTCCTATGAAAAGTCAACGTTCACGGTTACTCCTATTGCCAATACTGCTGATAGGGAAACATGGGTAGTTGTGTCGACAGGTGCGAACTACTACACCGGTACATTGACCGCGGTGGATCAGGATGAGAATCCTCTGCCGAATCTGACTCTTACGGACATTAAGTTCGCTGCGAGTAGTACCACTGTCCGCATCACCGATGTGATCAACGAGGGTGCTGGAATCTACACAGTCCAGTACTCCTCCAGAGTGGCTGCTGGGGATCGTACCGCTACGGTAACCTACAAGAACGTCCAGGTCGGTACGGCAAAGCCGATTCCGTTCAAGGCCGGTGACCCCTGTCTTGATATCGACGACTGTGACTGTGAAGACGATGCCATTGGTACGAACCTGTCTGTTGACAAGACGACTCTCAAGGTCGGCGAGCTTTCAACAGCAACGGCTTTCATTGCTGATCAGTTCTGCAACCCAGTGCCGAATTGGCCCGTGACATTCGCTATTGAAGATGGCGAGACCGGTGTTTTGAACGTCGTCCAGGGCGGTATCACTGACGATAATGGTAAGGCTTTCGCCACCGTTACTGACACGACACCGGAAGATGTCGTACTGAGTGCGAAGATCACTGCGGGTGAGCTGAAGGGTTCTCCTGTCACGATCACCTTCACACCTGGTGATGTTGATGTTCTCAAGTCGAGCTTCGATGTGTTCATCACTGACAAGACAGCATCCAAGGTCGTTGCCAATGGAACCCAGTCATGGACTGGTCAATTCCTAGCTGTTGACGGTGAAGACAATCCTCTTCCAGGTCTCACGAAGTCCGATATCGACTTCAGGGCTCCTGCCGACGTGACTGTCTCAGCGATATCTGACCGGGGCAATGGTTACTACGAAGTGACCTATACCTCCACTAAGGCTGCTGAATACACAGTATCTCTGTATTACCAGGGTGCTCAGGTCGGCGCGAACGAGAAGATCGAGTTCGTCGCTGGTGATGTGGATCCTCGCTTCTCGTCAGTCACAGTGAATCCAGCCGAGCAGGTAGTTGGTCTGTTCGTCACGATCACTGTGACCGCAAGGGATGCCAACAGCAACCCAGTCAAGGGCCTGACCGAGGAAGACGTTAAGGTCGTCGGTGCAGCCGCCGGTCTTCCGGACCTTCTGCTCTCGGGCTTCGCGGAAGCCAGTGATGGTGTTTACACCTACCTTGCAACATCCAAGCTCGTTGGAGACTTCACGATCAGCGCAACGGTGACCGGTGTCGCACTGACCCAGCATCCACACGTTCTGTTCAAGCACGGCGGTGTGTGCGTCACTAACTGTGAGCCAGTGGATCCGAAGAATGTCACCCGCTTCGAGATGGTCGACAACGATCAGCTCGCAAACGGCACTGCCAAGGACTCTGCCAAGGCTTATGCCTATGACACCTATGGCAACGTCGTTCCTGGCGCTACGGTAGTTGTGATTGATGAGTCGACAGGTGTTCTTGCCGGCATCCTCAAGCCGCCTACCCAGACGGAAACGACAGGTGCTGACGGCACGGCGATGGTCTATTGGACCTCAACCAAGGCAGATACCTTCACCGCAAGAGGTTCGATCGATGGGCTGTACCCACCGGCAACCAACGTGATGAATCAGATTCGGTTCAGCACAGGTGAGGCAGATCCTGCGAAGTCTGAGATGGTGATTACACCCCCATCTCCGATCGTTGTGGGTCATGAATACACCGTGACTGTGACCATTCGTGATGCTTCCGGTAATCCAGTGAAGAATCAGGCAGTAGCCCTGTCACTGACGCCGGCTAAGCCTGCTGAACTGAGCAAAGACTTCTGCACCACAAATGATGAAGGTGTCTGCTCAGAGACGATCTACTCAGCGTTGATCACAACAGTGGATGTTCATGCAACAGTCACGAAGAACGGTGTACCCACCGAGCTGGGTGGCAACGGCAATCCTGCGAAGGCCAGTCCTCAGACAGTGCAGTTCATCGCTGATGAAGTCTGTGTTGTGGACTGTAAGCCGATCGATCCCACTCATATCACCCGCGTTGAGGTTGATGTTGATGGTGTCGAAGCTAATGGTTCTGCCTCAGATACCGCCATCGTGTACGCCTATGACAAGTTCGGTAACCCAGTCAAGGATGCCGCAGTGAACTCAACGCGTACAGCCGCTGATCTGATGATCGTGACTCCGATTGCACCAACAGGTACAGACGGAACCACTGTGATCGAGTATCGTTCCTACGTAGCCGGTGCCTATCAGGCTAAGGTTTCCATCGCAGGAAAGATCCCAGTCACAGCTACATCGAAGGATGGAACAGTGACCACGGACGGAACCATTACCTTGAACTTTGGTTCAGGTTCGGCCGATCCAGCGCATTCCTACCTGACGATCGACCCGAAGACCCCACAGGTCGTCGGCTCGAACTTCACGGTGACTGCACACCTGTTTGATGTCAACGACAACCCAGTTGAGGGTGCCGTGATTAACTTCCCGGCAGTGACCTCACTGGACTTCGCTGGAAATGCAACGACGTGTACAGCAGGTGCCGATGGTACGTGCTTCGTCACGGTGAGCTCGAAGATTGTTGGAACCTATAAAATCGTCGGTCGCATCGGTGCAGTGCCTGTTTCGAATAGTGTCCAGGCGACGTTCACCCATGGTCCGGTGTGTGTCACCGACTGTGATCCTGTCAATAAGGAAAATGTGACTCGTGTCCAGATGACCACCAATGGAAAGGTGGCAGATGGTGAGGAACGCAATATCGCAACTGTGTGGGCCTATGACTACTATGGCAATGCCGTTGAAGATGCTGTTGTCGCCTCAACTCCTGTTGCAGGTGAGACAACACTGATCATCCAGTCCAACATCGCTCGAATTGGTGCGAATGGAACCTCCTCGATTTGGTATTCCTCCTACGTCGCTGGCCCCCATAACGCCAATGTGACGGTGGATGGTAAGACCCCGAACGGTTCTCCGGTTCGCATGGACTTCAGCACTGGTCCGGTCGATCTCACTAAGTCGAGTTGGGTTGTTACGCCTCCAGGTCCGCTGGTCGTCGGTATCGGCGATGCCAACACCTACACAGCGACTGCCACTGTGAAGGACACCGCTGGTAATGCAGTGTCCGGTGTGGTCGTGGTGTTCAGTATCGATCCAGACGGTCCGGTGTTCGACAACGGTTCCACGTGTACGACGGTGAACGGCACATGCTCGGTGAAGGTCCACTCGACTAAGAGCGGTACCTACTCCATGGATGCTGTAGTGGGTAATGGTCCCCTGCGCATCGCAGGTACGAATGAGACAGCCGCTGTCTTGGCGTGGCAGGCCGATGAGGTCTGCTCAAAGGCCGAGGGTTGCGACCCTGTCGATCCGAACCTGGATGCCAAACTGCGTACTCGCGTAGAGATCCTGGATAACAACGCCGTTGCTGACGGCATTGATCGTGACCGGGTTATCGTGTGGGCCTTCGATAAGTGGGGCAACGCTGTTGAGGGCGCCTTGGTGACCGCAGTGGTGAATCCACCAACGACAACTGCTCAGTTGAACATTCAGCCTGGTATTGATCCGATTGGTAAGGATGGGTCTTCGATTATCTGGTTCACCTCAACGGTGGCTGGAGATCATTCCACCATGATCCGCACCAACGGTCTGCGTCCAGTCGGTTCGCCGATAACGCTGAACTTCGTACCTGGGCCAGTATGTGTGGTCGAGGCTGGATGCGTGCCTGAGGGACCTGGGAAGGATCCCAAGAACCAGACCCGCGTTGAAGTAACCAAGGATAACCAGCCGGTTGACAAGGATCCGAACCAGGTCACCGCGTACGCCTTCGATAAGTGGGGCAATAAGGTTCCTAATGTGGTCTTCACCTTCTCGAAGTCTGATCCGAATGATGACCTCGTCCTGGATGCAAGCTGTACTACTGCTGCCAATGGTCAGTGCGTAGCGAATGCTAAGGCGACGAAGTCCGGTGCTCACCAGGGTAAGGCCTTCGTTGGCCCAACAGAGTTGGTTGATCACGGTTCACCGTTCACTCTCAACTTCGAGCCCGGCGATGTCTGCATCGTCGAGGATGGCTGCGAAGTTGAAGGACCAGGTGAAGATCCAGCAAACCAGACCAGAGTTGAGATCACGAAGAACAATCAGCCAACCGTCACTGGAACTGATGAGTTCAAGGTCCTTGCCTTCGACAAGTACGGCAACGAAGTTGTTAAGGGCGTCGTCTTTGACGTCAGGACTTCCGATACCGGACTGTTCATTGGGGAGCATCGCTTCCGCAGCAATGTCCAGTTGCTCACGAATGATCTTGGCATCGATGAGAGCACAGCGTTCTCCGATGTAGCTGGGTCACACGCAGCTAGGGTCTACGTGAATAACGTGGAGCTGAGCCAGCACGGTTCGCCGATGGATCTCCGCTTCCTGGCACCTCCGGTGATCACATCACCGAAGGATGGTGACTCCACCAACCAGGATCCGGTTGTAATCGAAGGCACAGGAACAACTCCGGGTAACACGATTACGGTCAAGGATGAGGATGGTAAGACAGTGTGTACTGCCACCATCCAGGCCAACGGCACGTGGTCATGCGAGGCAAACCTCGACGATGGTGAGCATACGATCATCGCAGTCGAAACTACGCCAGATGGCAAGGGTACGTCTGATCCTTCGGATCCGATTACCTTCGAGGTTGATACCGTTGCTCCTGGCAAGCCCGTTATTGATTACCCATCTGATGGAGACATCATCAATGACACCAAGCCGCCGATCGGTGGTAAGGGTGATGAGCCGGGTAACACGATTACTGTGACTGATCAGGATAACAACGTCATATGTGATACCAAGGTCAAGAATGACAAGACCTGGGAATGCACGCCGAAGAATCCATTGGATGACGGCGACTATGAGTTGGTTGCAGTAGAAACGGATAAAGCGGGCAATGATTCTGCTCCGTCAGATCCAGTTGTGATCACCGTTGATACTCAGGATCCGTCGGATCCAATCGTGGACAAGAGCAATGGTTCTCAGTTCACTGGTAAGACTGATCCAGATACAACAGTCACCTTCTACGATAAGGATGGAAAGCCCGTCGACGGGTGCGTGAATGTCAAGCCAACTGGTGTGGACTTCATTTGCTACCCGACAACACCGGTGAAGGCTGAGGATAACGTTGTTGCGATCGCTAAGGATCCTGCAGGCAATACATCTAACCCAGTTCCGGTAGTGATCACTCCAATCAGTGCTAAGGTCGCATACCCGACTGTCAATCCAGGTGGAGAGCAAGTTGTCACAGGTTACAACTTCAATCCTGGTGAGAATGTCTGCTTGGTTATGACATCTGATCCTGTTGATCTTGGATGCAGGACGGCTAACGATGAAGGAGAAGTGACCTTCACCTTTACCATCCCCGCTGGGAAAGCGGCTGTTGGTATGCACACGGTCACCTTGACTGGCGCTAGGTCTGGCTCCGCATCAGATACGTTCATCGTTCCTGATGTTGCTGGCCCGGATCCGGAACCAGTTCCGATTCCGAAGCCTGTGATCAAGACTGGCGGTAACTCTATTGGTTCCTATGGCTCCGCTCTATGGGGATTCGCAATTGCGAGCCTCATGGTGGGATTCGGAGTCCTGCAACTGAGGAGATCCTCACGGGTCTATTCCGAAGAAGCATAGTGGGAGAATCCCTCGCTTGGGGGTCTTACTGACCCCCAAGCGACGATTCTCGCACCACCCTATGTAGACCGGCATGGCTATGTCTGACTACATAGAACCCTGCCCTTCCCTCTAAGGGCGCGGGATCAGCGCAGGATGACGGGTTAATAATCTCAATGCACAGACCGCAGGAATGTCCCCCCCTTCCTAGTAGTTCTGAGCACCAACCCTACTCGTCATCCTGCGCACTTCGCTTTCCTGGCCTCGCTTTGAAATGACTCGCTCAAGCGTAGACTTCTACCAGGAGGAAGACCATGAAACTTCAGATGAATGATGGCCGCGAAATACCGGCCCTTGGATACGGCACCTGGCGAGTCACCAATGAGCAGAGCGAAGCCTGTGTCATTGACGCACTTTCAGTTGGCTACCGCCACATCGACACAGCCAGAATCTATGAAAATGAGGTCGGTGTTGGCTCTGGGATCGCCCACAGCGGCATTGACCGCGAAGAGATATTCCTCACTACAAAGCTATGGACCGACGGTCAGGAGGATCCCGAAACCGCCCTGGCACAATCGCTGAAGAGGCTGAAGCTCGACTATGTCGACCTCTACTTGATCCACTGGCCCGTACCTGCGAGGAATCTCTATCCGCGAGTCTGGGAAAAGCTGATCCAACTGCGTGAAAAAGGGATGACGCTCAGCATCGGAGTCTCCAACTTCCACCCGGAGTATCTCGATGCTCTGAAGTCCTCCGGAGTCGTACCAGCAGTCAACCAAGTAGAACTCCACCCCGGTTTCGCTAATCGAGCAGTAGCTGACTACAACACAGAAGCGGGGATCCTCACCGAATGCTACTGCCCCCTAGGGCGAGGCCAGTACTTATCTGATTCACTCCTGACCGACATAGCCTCGCGCTTAGGAGCAACCACAGCCCAAGTGATCCTAGCCTGGCACCTAGCCAAAGGGTACGTCCCCCTACCCAAGAGCGGCACCCCGGCCCGGATACAAGAGAACTTCGAAGCCCAACAGCTAACCCTCACAGAGGAAGACGTAGCCGAAATAGACGGCATCAGCCAATCACCCAAAATCTGCGCCGACCCCGCCAACTTCACCGGCCTCTAGCAAACTCCCACCCGCTGCGGTGGGTTTTACCATCATCCTCTGCCCTGTGGTGGGTTTTGTCGCTCCTTTCCCGACAAAACCCACCACAGGAAAGAGGATGGCGACAAAACCCACCGCGGGTCTTGAGCCAAGGGGCCTGGCTCCCAAGCATGGGCTAGGAAGGGTGACAAAGGGGACGGTCCTTTGTCGCAACCCCAGGTCATCCTGCCGCCAGGCAGGACCCCCGGCAGCCGACGTGTGGAGTGGGGAAGAGAACCTGCCAATAAGTCCCTACCTTACCCGCCGGGGGTCCTGCCTGCGGCAGGATGACCGGGGGTTTGGTTTTCCTAGTGAGCCCAGGGGTCTGGCTCCCAAGCATGGGCCAGCAACCCATCCCCTGTCATGTTCTGGTGCTGTGGTAATACCGGATCAGCGACTTGGTGGAACTGTCCTGTTCTGCAAGCGCGTCGGCATCTCCACCTAGAGCAGGGGCGATTTGCAGGGCCAGTTGCTTACCCAGTTCAACCCCCCATTGGTCAAAGGAGTCTATTCCCCAGATGACACCTTGAACGAAGGTGATGTGCTCATACAAGGCGATCAACTGCCCGACGACAGAAGGTGTCAAAGCGGGGGCCATGATCGTGGTAGTGGGGCGGTTCCCAGGGAAAGCACGGTGCGGTACCAGCGCAGGCGCAGTCCCCTCCGCGCGTACTTCGTCTTCAGTCTTGCCGAAAGCCAGAGCCTTGGTTTGCGCGAAGAAGTTCGCGAGCAGGAGTTCGTGGACATCGGTCCCGCCGTCCTTGAGTGGATGAGCCGGAGTAGCCACCGCAATGAAGTCAGCAGGGACAATCTGCGTACCCTGATGCAGCAACTGGAAGAAAGCGTGCTGGCCATTCGTTCCAGGCTCACCCCAATACACAGCACCAGTATCAGTCTTGACCGGCGTGCCATCAATGCAAACCCTCTTGCCATTGGATTCCATGATCAACTGCTGGAGATAGGCTGCGAAGCGATGCAGATACTGGGAGTACGGCAGGATGGCATAGCTGGTTGCTCCGAGGAAGTCGCGATACCACACACCGAGCATTCCCATCAGAACTGGGACGTTGCTGCTGAAAGGTTCATTGCAGAAATGCTGGTCGATCTGATGCATCCCGTCGAGGAACTCGGCGAAGGCCTCCGGCCCGAAAGCAATAGCGAGGGAGGTCCCCACAGCAGAACCCACTGAATAACGCCCTCCGACCCAATCCCAGAAACCAAAGGCATTTGCAGGGTCAATTCCGAAGGCTTCCACCTTGTCCAGAGCAGTCGATACCGCAACGAAATGCTTGGCGACAGCCCCAGCCCGACTCGACTCCGAGAGCCCAATCGCACCCTTATCGCGCAGGGAATCCCACAGCCATTGACGAGCAAGACGGGCATTTGTCAGGGTTTCCAAGGTTGTGAAGGTCTTCGAAGCAACAATGAACAGGGTTGTCTCAGGATCAAGATCGCGAGTCTTCTCGACAAGGTCACTGGGGTCAATGTTGGAGATAAAACGGCACTCTAACTGAGGCTTCACCAGGGGTTTGAGAGCCTCATAGACCATCACAGGGCCAAGGTCCGAGCCGCCAATCCCAATGTTGACGACAGTACGGATAGTCTTGCCGGTTGAACCAACCCAGACTCCCTCGCGTACTTTACGCGCAAACTCATAGACTCGATCCAGGACTTCGTGAACCTGGGTGACGACATCCGTACCATCAACGATCAGGGAATCACTGCGTGGGCGCCGCAAGGCTGTGTGGAGCACCGATCTGTTCTCGGTGGTGTTGATGCGCGCACCGGCAAACATTGCATCACGGCGTGCAGCCAAATCCATGTGAGACGCGAGGTCAACTAGCGCATTCATTATGGGCTGCGTGGTAAGGTTCTTCGACAGATCGACATGAAGGTCACCAGCGGTGAAAGTCATTGAGGTCGCACGATGTGGGTCAGTGGTAAACCATGAACGCAAATCGGGGTTGAGGCCCCGTCCCAGATCAGCCAAGTGGCTCCATGCGGGTGTCTTGGTTGCATCAAGTGTAGTCATGAACTTACTTTAGTGGGTTTTGGTTGGATTCAGTAGTATGTTGATTATACGAAGGCTCGTGGCAGGCCTAGCGTTAACGGCGTCAGGCGGGGGAAAGTCGGTCGTCAACAGCGTTGTAACGAAAGGTTGATGAGCATGAAGATTGTGAGGATGCCCCGGAAAGGCGCCTTTTCACTACGCGTGCTGCCCGTGTATGCTTGTCCACCACAAGGTTGTAAAAGTGGTGATTTGGGGAGGCGAAAGTGAAACGCGCGTTTGCCCTCATGGCGATAATGGCCGTCGCCGTTACCGTCGCATTCAGTTTTTCTGTTCCGCAAGCTTCAGCGGCACCCACTCCGGTGATTAGTGTGTCAGCTCAGGTCGATGCCAATGGGCTCTATGTCTATGGTTCGATGTTTGACCCATCCGGGGCTGGCATCTCCTCCATGGCACTAAATGTCTCCTGCACCGGTGGTGGTTCGACCACAGTAGTCACAGCAAGCGATGGTTCATTCGCGGCTGTCCTTCCACGCCCCTCGCATGGTTCACATACTGTTCGTGTGACCTGGAATGGTGATGCGAACTACAACGCCACAACAGGGTCCACTCACGTGAATGTTCAGAAGGAAACCAAGTCACAGTCTTCACTCACAGTGGCGATAGACCCCGCTCAAGCTCTGCCGGGCACGGCAGTTTTTGTGAAGGGAAAACTCTCCAGCGGAACTCGGCCTATTGCTTCAGCTATCGTGAACCTGACCAGTGATTTCGGGGACTTCACCACCTCGGTCGGTACCGATGGAAACGGAGCCTTTGAAGCCACCATACCTCTGCCGGCGGCGACCAAGCCTCCTGGAAGCTTCACAGTAACCGCCAGCTTCAATGGTGACAATATCTATACAGCCTCATCTGCGAAGGTCAGTGCATCGGTGATCACACCCCCGACTCCCACTCCGACACCAACAGGTACGCCGACAGCTACCGCGACACCGACTTCGAAGAGTTCAACTGCCAATCCAGGTGGGCAACCAACGCTGGTGGGACCTGAAAACGAAGGAACAAAGGCGGATACTTCTCGGTTGCTGATCGTCGGAATTATCTTCTTTGGAGTGGCCTTCGTTGCTGTTGGTGCTCTGTTGGTTTTAGGCATCATCTCTCACACCCGTAACGCTCTTGAAGACGACGAACGCCGAGGCTTCGGAACCGACTTCGGTAAAGAGGATGTGACAGATACGCCTCGAGGCAGGTAAACTGTTCCGCTGGCACTAGTGCCGCACTCTCCTGCCGCGGGACCTCCTCGCGGCCGATAGTCCAGAGGAGACACGCAATATGCGTAGTTATGAAATCATGATCATCCTTGATCCCGAGGTTGATGACCGCCAGGTACAAGGCATCATTGATAACCACCTGAAGCCGGTCACGAAGGCCGGTGGGGAGATCACCAACATCGACATTATGGGTCGTCGCCGCTTTGCGTACGAGATCAAGAAAAAGTCCGAAGGGACCTATGTAGTGGTGAATCTTGATGCCGATTCTGCCGTTATCAAGGAACTTGACCGTCGCCTGAGCATTGATGAAAAGGTGCTGCGAGCCAAGGTCTTCCGCCCGGAAACCAAGTGACAACGAAAAAATTGTCGTAAGTCTCTGACAGTCTAGAATCACCACAGTCGAACAAGGATCAACATGGCAGGTGAAACAGTCATCACAATCGTCGGCAATCTGACCGGCGACCCCGAGCTGCGGTTCACCCCATCTGGGGCAGCCGTCGCAAACTTCACAGTCGCATCCACGCCGCGTACTTTCGATCGCATGACGAATGAATGGAAAGACGGCGAAGCGATGTTCCTCAACTGCTCGGTGTGGCGTCAGGTCGCAGAGAATGTGGCCGAGTCGCTCACCAAAGGCATGAGGGTCATCGTCTCGGGGCGGCTCAAGTCGCGCTCCTACGAAACACAGTCCGGCGAACGCCGTACGGTCTTCGAGGTTGAGGTCGATGAAATCGGTCCTGCATTGAGGTATGCAACGGCGAAGGTCACGCGCAACCCCTCATCAGGCAACTTCCAATCCGGTTCTGCTGGATGGTCAGCCCCTGCCGAGCAAACACCTCCGGCGGCTGACCCTTGGGCATCCGCTCAATCCGACGAACCACCATTCTAACTTCCCCGTCTCTGCGGGGTTGACCCAGGCACCCAGCCCGGGTCGCGTGGCGCGCTGCCACACCAGCCCTAGCCAGGGCAGGAAACCAAGGCACATTCCGGCTGGCAAGCCGGGCTCAAGAAAGGGAGCACCACAATGGCCGCACGTAAGCCAATCATGAAGAAGAAGATCATCCCGGTGAAGACGATTCACATCGGGGAGGTCGACTACAAGGATGTTGCGCTGCTGCGCAAGTTCATCTCCGATCGCGGCAAGATTCGTTCCCGCCGCGTCACGGGTCTCACTGTTCAGGATCAGCGCAAGGTTGCTCAGGCAATCAAGAATGCGCGCGAGGTCGCCCTGTTGCCGTACGCAACATCGGGTCGGTAAGGAGTAGTTGCCATGAAGCTCATTCTCACCACCACTGTTGACAAGCTCGGTATCGCTGGCGACATCGTTGATGTGCGTCCTGGCTATGGCCGTAACTTCCTTCTTCCTCAAGGCCGTGCCATTAAGTGGACCCGCGGCGCCGAAAAGCAGATCGACGGAATCAAGAGGGCCAGAGATGCCCGCGAGATCCGCGGAATCGACCACGCTAGTGAGGTTCGCACCCAGCTTGAGGCGCTAACGATTTCCATCAAGGCTCGTTCTGGTGCTTCAGGGACTCTCTTTGGGTCTGTGACTGCTTCAGCACTCGCCCAAGCGATCAAGGCTTGCGGAGGCCCCGCCGTCGATAAGCGCAGCATCACCGTGGTCAAGCCCATCAAGACTTTGGGAACCCACACCATCGCTGTCAAGCTTCACGACGCAGTCACCGCCCATATTCCTGTGGAAGTCGTTGCCGCCTAAGGTAACCCCGGTCATCTTGCCGCCAGGCAGGACCCCCGGCAGCCGAACCATGGACTCGGGACAATGCAGGATTTAACAAAGCGAAGTATGCCATGCTGAATTCTGAACTAGCTCGCCTAAGCCCCGTGACTACCCCGCTCGCCGATGCGTTCACACAAGCCGGGCACTCCCTGTTCCTCGTAGGCGGGTGTGTGCGGGATGCGATCCTGGGGATTCCTTGCGATGACCTAGACTTCGCAACCTCAGCACGCCCAGACGATATCGAAGCAATTCTTCGCCGCCACGGCGGACCAATCTGGGATATGGGCCGCGAGTTCGGAACCATCGGAACGATCGTGCGCACCAAGTACGAGGAATATACCGTCGAAGTCACAACCTTTCGAGCTGATGTCTACGAACCCGGTTCACGCAAACCTGTGGTCGGTTTCGGGGATAACATCCACGACGACCTCATTCGCCGCGACTTCACGATCAATGCCATGGCAGTCGATATGGCTGATGGCACATTCGTGGATCCTTTCCGTGGTGAGGTTGATCTTGTGGAAGGAGTCATTCGTACTCCTGCTACTGCTCAGCGTTCTTTCTCCGATGATCCGCTGCGGATGATGAGGGCAGCCCGCTTCGCTGCGAGGTTCGGATTCCGCCCTGTCCCGGAAGTCATCTCCGCGATGATGGAGATGACTCAGCGTCTGGGGATTGTTTCCGCCGAGCGAATCCGTGATGAGTTCACAAAGCTGCTGCTGACAGATACACCTAGGGTCGGAGTAGACATTTTGGTGCGAACAGGGCTGGCTGAGATCTTCATCCCTGAACTGCCTGCGCTGCGCTTAGAAATCGACGAGCATCACCACCACAAGGATGTCTACGAACACTCCCTGACTGTTCTCGACCAGGCGATCCTGCTGGAAAAGGACCGCAATCACGCCCCAGATATCGTCAACCGTCTGGCAGCTCTGCTCCATGACATCGGCAAGCCGCGTACTCGCCGGATGGAACCTGGAGGCAAGGTGAGCTTCTATCATCACGATGTCGTCGGCGCCAAGATGGTCAGAAAACGCCTGATGCAACTGAAGTTCTCCAAGGATGTCACCGAGTCAGTCTCGTCTCTGATCGAACTGCACTTGCGCTTCCATGGATATGGTGAGGGTCAGTGGACGGATTCCGCCGTACGCCGTTACGTACGTGATGCTGGACCAGAACTGGAGCGCCTCCACATTCTGACCCGCTCAGATTGCACAACCCGCAACAAGGCGAAAGCTGAGCGACTGCGCAGGGCTTACGAGGAACTTGAGTGGAGAATCGACGAGTTAGCCGCACAAGAGGAACTCAACTCCATCCGTCCTGAACTCAACGGTAACCAGATCATGGAGATCCTCGGAATTGGCCCTGGCCGTAATGTCGGTCGAGCCTATGCCTACTTACTGGAGCAACGCCTGGATCGAGGCCCCGTCAGCGTCGAAGAAGCCACCGCCGAATTGCTGGCCTGGTGGAATTCCCGCTAAGTGAACTGGAGTGAGAATGAGTTCTACTTGGGAACCAATCACCCCGCAAGCGCGGGCGCGCCGCAAGAGGCAGAATCGGATCATCATTGCGATAGTTATCATGGTGGCGGTGCCGGTGTTGGTGGTGACCTTGACAAATCAGTACATCGAGTACCGGTGGAGACAGTGGAGCGGCCAGCAGACGTACCCTATTAACGAAACCTTTGATGTCTATATCAAAGCCAGCGGAGACCGCGTAATTTGGGCTTTTATTCCGGTTGAACAGTGTTCGGTAGTTCACAACTCGCAGGAGGTTTCTGTGGTCACCCCCCGCTATCAACCCAACGAGGGGGGATTCTATCGATCCGGGGAGTTTACCGCCCCAGAGGCTGGTTGGTTCCAAGTTGAGTGCACAGTGAATAGTGAATACGGGTATCTGATCATTTCCGGTGAGTCTCCACTGTCGCTGCTAACCAATCTTGCCGCACTGTCGGTCTCTTTAGTCTCCCTAGCGATCCTCACCGGTGTCGTCATGCTAATCGTGTCCCTTGTTCAAAACAGTCAAGAAAAGAACCCCCCCCACCCCCCCCCAA